>CAILTR010000026.1 GCA_903837175.1 uncultured bacterium | reverse complement strand
TTATCGAACTCGCGTTTTCCTAATGCTCTCAGGAAGAAGCCGAGTCACAACTACGAACGTGCCAATCAAAACATCTGCAAAAAAATACATGCGGGTAACCGCTCGAAAAACCATTAAAAATAAGAAAATTAAAGGAGTTTTTCGCAGCGCCGTTAAAAATACGAAAGAATCGCTAGCTGCTGGCAAGGTTGAGGATGCGCAAGTTTCCCTTAAGGCTGCGATTAAAGCGATTGATAAGGCTGTGCAAAAGAAAGTCCTTAAGAAAAACACCGCTGCTCGAAAGAAATCGAGGCTCAATGCTGCTGTTAAAAAAGTGGCTTTGAAGAAATAGATTTTCAGAAAATTTAGCTTTTAAAAATCCCGCGCAAGCGGGATTTTTGCTTTTTATAAGCCAGAAGATAGTAATAGGTATAAATACAGGTATAATACGGGTATAAGTATACCTGTATTGACAACAAGTATAGAACAGGTATAATACAAGTATAATTATACTTGTTATAAAAATATGCTATTTAAGTTACAAAAACCAGATTTAGCCAATATTGACCAAAATGAGCTTATTTTGGCATTTATTGATCCTAAAAAAGAGGATGTTCATGATTTTGTAAATAAATTTTCAAAAACTGAATATTTATATTGGGATAAAATTCAATACAAAGAACCCTCGCCAAAGAATGTATCAAAAGAAATGCTTTGGTCAATGATTAAACTAATTCGTCGTCAGAATAGTTTGCCAACAGTCATTAGTGACAAAAATAAAAGTTTTTTTACATGGTTAAAACTGGATTATTTTGAAGAATTTTTCCATAATTTAGACATGAATACTGGTGGCGAATTGTTTGTGGAGAAAAACGATGTAAGTAGTGCTAATAAGCAAAAATTAATCACTAGGGGGATAATGGAGGAGGCTATTGCTTCATCTCAATTGGAGGGGGCTGCAACTAGCAGGCAGGCCGCAAAAAAAATGCTTAGAGAAGGAAGGCGGCCAATCAACCAGTCTGAGCAAATGATTTTAAATAGCTATCTCGCAATGAAGGCTATTGAAGATGAATACAAGGATAGTGAAATGAACATGGATTTGCTACTGGAATTTCATGGCTTGATTACGAAAGACACCTTGGATTCTGAGGGTGAAAAACCAAGAATACGAAATGCCAAGGAACCAATCTGTGTTGTGGACAGGTTAACTGGTGTTGTGTATCATGAAGCACCAAGTAGTAAGTTTGTGGACGAGGAACTTCAAAAATTAATTAAATTTGCAAATGATGAATTAAAAAGTCCGACATTTATTCATCCAATCATAAAGGCGATTATGCTTCATTTTTGGATTGGGTATTTGCATCCATTTACGGACGGAAACGGTAGGCTGGCTAGATTATTATTTTATTGGTATTTGATGAAAAAAGGTTATTGGGTTTTTGCTTATTTGCCTATTTCTAAAACTATTAAGAAATCTCCCATTCAATACAGTACGGCCTATGTGCTTAGTGAGCAAGATGACAATGATTTGACATATTTTATTGATTATAATATCAAAAAAATAAAATTAGCCCTGCAAGAATTTAATGAATATTTAGCAAGGCAAACGAAAAATAATGTTCAAATGAAGGATGAATGTGAGAAAAAATATAATTTAAATACGAGGCAGATTCAATTGTTGCAATATTTGCAAGGAGATCAAAATGAAAGAACCTCACTTACTGCTCATATGAATGTAAATCAGATAACAAAAATGACAGCAAGTAAGGATTTGAAGGATTTGTTGAAAAAGGGATTTCTGGATCGCGAAAGGCAAGGTAAATATGTTTTCTATTATCCAACAGAAAAAGTAAAAGAAATTTTTTAAATAAATTCCCTGCGAGATATCCTGGTTGACAAAGTACTAGGTCCAAAGAGTAAAGTTGAACAAATCACAAATACGTTGATTTCACAAAAAGGCTAAAAACCCTCAAAAATGCCTTGATTTTGAGCAAAAAAGGGAGTAAGATGGGAATGTGGGTTTAATTCTTTGCTGCGTAACTTGCATGGTTAGGATTTCAAACAATATGAGCTCTTGATGACTATGTATGCCTCAAGTGCCGGCAAGTCTGG
>CAILTR010000025.1 GCA_903837175.1 uncultured bacterium | reverse complement strand
CCAGACTTGCCGGCACTTGAGGCATACATAGTCATCAAGAGCTCATATTGTTTGAAATCCTAACCATGCAAGTTACGCAGCAAAGAATTAAACCCACATTCCCATCTTACTCCCTTTTTTGCTCAAAATCAAGGCATTTTTTGGCGATGATTTTATTCCAAAAAAAGCCCGACAGTGATGTCGGGCTTTGAGCTTGATCTTTTGGAAAACTATTCAATTGAAATTGCATTCACTGGGCAACTGTCGACCGCTTCTTGAAGATCGCAATCTCCACACTCTTCGGTTACTACATGTGATTTTCCGTTCTCAATTTTAAACACGCTTGAGCAAAGCGACTCGCAAGTTCCGCATCCGATGCATAGTTCTTCATTTACGACTGGTTTTGACATACATTTTTTGTCCCACAAATCTACAAATTATTTTTTGTATGACGTGGAGATATTTTAAAATTATTTAAACTAAATTAACTAGAGATAGGATAGAAATAATGTAGAAATATAGTAGAAATAAAATAGAGATAGGATAGAAGTAAGAAGCAATCTATTTCAACTTTATTTCGCAAAGCATATTTCTATTTATTTCTATATAATCATTTCGCGAAGCATATTTCTATTTATTTCTAAAATATAATTTCGTAGGGCTTTAAAAGATTATCAAAGCATCGCCCTTTGTTTGCTCCCTAGCTTGCCTTTCAAATTCATTCAGCGCGCCGTCCTTAAATTCTATCACGCCCTCGCTACTTTTCCAACGAAATTCATTCAGCGGTAAAATTATGCTCATTTTTTTCATTTGTTCCACTAGCCAATCGGCAAAAGCGTATTTAGCTACGAAAATCTGTCTCAGTTGTAGTACGTCCTCTCCGCCATCTTTCTTTTTATTTTCAATTTCAACAATGTGGAAACCAATCGAGCTTTCAATAACAGTGTCATTTTTAAAAGCTTCTTTACTAAAAAGGGCTACTTGTAATTCTGGCAGTAGTTGCGCTTTCTTTACCCAGCCGAGTTCCCCACCTTTTCCCTTCGAAGAGCCGTCTGAATATAAATTAGCAACCTGGGCAAAATCTTTTCCGCTAGCAAGTTCGCTTTTTGCTTTATCGGCAAGTGCTTTCGTTTTAGTTGGGTTCGCGTCATGCTCATTAAAATAAGCGGTCAGCTGTTCCTTATACAAACTAGGAATTACCACTTGCTTTTTAAAATCCTCCAAGTTCCAACCATATGAATCAGCTAAATTCTTTTTAACCTCCTCGGCCGTTCCAAATTCTTGTAATTTTTCATTAACGATTTTGGTTGCCTGTTCTCCTGAGACAGTAATCTTTCTTTCACTAGCAAGAATTTCGATAGCCTTATCTTCAAGCATTTTCTGCAGTAAATCTTTCTTTTTAATGGCAAGCCTCTTTTGGCCTTCCGGGGTTGAAAAATCAACTCGCAAGCCAGTCTTTGAAAAATCCTGGGTTGCGTAAAACTTTTCTACTGAAGCAAGATTCTTTTCCAGCTCACTGGAAAGTACAAAATGACGATAATTTATAATCGCCGCTGGCGCAGGCGCTAGTTTTGCGTAAAAACCTTTCAGTCGAATTCCGACCGAAGTTTTTGTGCCATAGGCTAGGGCAACCGTAACTATAAGAAATATAATTACCATAACCAGCCCAGAAAGCACTAACGTTCTTGGCTTTATTTTAACCTCACCCAAATCAGTTTGTTTTTTATGTTTTGTCATTTAGTTATATTTAAAGAAAAAATTTAACCATTTTTTATAATTAGGTGCCGCTGGTGTTTTTACTTCTTCCTTGCTTTCCGGCGCAACTTCAGTTTTTTCCTCCTCTGGCACTGGCTTAACGATGACAACGTTTTCATCAGCCTTTTGCAAATTTAACTTTTGTTTGGCTACTTTTTCTTGATACTGCGAAGTTTCAAAAAAGGCAATTGATTTAGCGAGGGCGTCATTTTCTTTTTGAAGTTTTTCCTTTTCCTGATTTAATTTCGAGATATCCGCTTCAATTTTCCGATTGCGATACGCCTCTCGCACCGCACTATAAGAAATAATCCCAGCAAAAAAAACTCCGATTATAAAATAAACAATAATGATTGGAAACTTTTTTTTCATCCCGTGCTACACCATGTCATTCTGAATTTATTTCAGAATCTACTTCTTTTGCATCAGCAAACTCACTGCGAGTGAGATTCTGAAACAAGTTCCCACCAAAGGCGGACAAGCAGAATGACATAAAAATTTTACTAATTTAATCATTGAACCGTTCTAATTTTATTGGGTATTGCCTGCCCGCCGGTAGGCAGGGAAATTAGACATTAGACATTAGACATTTTGGTTTACTTCCCCGTTAGCATTGGCGCCAATAAAAAACCAACCATCGAGGTTATCGCCAGCACCGATATAATAATCCACGCAATCGTGGCATGTCTTTTTCTTTTCTTGTGATTCATCCTGCAGTAGAAATTCAAATGAGCTTTGCTCAAAAAACTTCTTATTTAAACAATATCCTCTTATTATTAATCTCCGTAGTTAAATTTGAATTCTCACTACAGGATTCATTTTATAGTAACAATTTAAAACTAAATTTATAATTCTATTTTAGCAAATTTTTACAAAGCTCACAACCTCCTTATCTCTTTAGCACGGCTAAATACGCTTCGGAAGGAATTTGGACGTTGCCGATGTTTTTCATTTTCTTTTTACCTTTCTTTTGCTTATCTAAAAGTTTATTCTTGCGAGTGACATCGCCGCCGTAAAGCTTGGCGATAACATCCTTGCGGAAAGGCTTAATCGTTTCGCGAGCCACAAATTTCCCCCCAATGGCAGCTTGCACAGCAATCGCAAAATTTTGGCGAGGCACCGCCCCAGCTAATTTTTCGACAATCTTCTTGCCTTCGCTACTGGCTCGCTCCCTAGGTACAATGCGCGCTAAGGCCTCCACTTTTTCCCCAGCTAGTAAAATATCCATTTTTACTAAATCATAGGTGCGATACCCAATAATTTCATAACTCATTGAAGCGTAACCCGAAGTAGCGCTTTTTAAATCATCGTGAAAATTAACGATAATATCCGTAAGTGGAATTTCAAAAGACAGTAAAATTCTTTCTAAATCTAAATACTCCGTATTTAGATAGCTGGAACGCAAAGTTGACATCAGTTCCATAATCCCACCCAGATATTGCGCGGGCGTAATAATTTCCAATTTTACGTAAGGCTCAGCAATACTTTCCAGGATTGAGGGATCTGGCATATCCATGGCGGAATAAATAATGACTTTTTCTTCTTTACCTTTCAATTTCAATTCATAAACTACGCCCGGCGTCGTAATCGTCGGGGTAAAATTAAATTCTCTTTCCAAGCGTTCCTTAATAATTTCTAAATGCAACAGGCCCAAAAATCCGCAACGAAAACCCTTGCCCAAGGCAGGATTACTTTCCGGTTCAAAAACAAACGAAGCATCGTTGAGCTTTAATTTATCTAACGAGTCGCGCATTAAATTATAAGCATCCCCATCCGTCGGGTATAAACTAGCGTAAACGACAGGACGCACCTCTTTATAACCAGGTAAACTTTTCGCCAGCGGCACGCCGCCTTTAATAATCGTGACCGTATCGCCCACGCGACAAAAATCCACGCTCTTTAGCCCCGTTGCAATATAACCAATGTCACCAGCTTGTAAATTTCCAGCCGCAACCATCTCAGGCTTAAAATAACCAACTTCAATAACGCCACTATCTTTTTGGGTTGCAATCATTGAAATAACGTCATCGCGCTTAACCTGACCGTCTACAATGCGCACGTAAGCCAGCACGCCCTTATAAGTATCATATTTTGAATCGAAAATTAGCGCGCGCAGGGGTTTATCCATTTCGCCATTAGGGGCTGGGACTTTTTCCACAATTGCTTCTAAAATTTTCGCTACGCCGATCCCAGTCTTTCCCGAAGCTTCTAAAATTTCCTCTTCCTTGCAACCAAGCACGTGAATAATTTCTTTTTTCGTTTTCTCCACGTTAGCGTTCGGCAAATCAACCTTATTTACGACGGGAATAATTTCTAAGCCTTGCTCAATTGCTAAATATAAATTAGACAACGTCTGAGCTTGAACGCCCTTAGTCGCATCAACCAAGAGCACCGCGCCTTCTACAGCGGCCAGCGACCGCGAAACTTCGTAGCCGAAATCCACGTGCCCAGGGGTATCAATCAAATTTAAAACGTAGTCCACGCCACCTTGCGTATAATTCATCCTAGCCGGCTGGAGCTTAATGGTAATCCCTCGCTCTCGTTCCAAGTCCATCTGATCCAAAAGCTGTTCTTTCATCTTGCGTTTCTCAACGGTTCCTGTTACCTCTAAGAGCCGGTCAGCCAAAGTTGACTTGCCGTGATCGATATGCGCAATTATGCAAAAGTTCCGAACGTTTTTTTGTAGTTCCATGTATTTTCATCAAGTTAAAAGCTAATTCTTATGATACAAGCTATTGGGAAAAGAATCAACCTGAAGAAAAATTGTTATATTGTTATATTGCTATATTGTCACATTGTCGGTTCAACGTCTCTGACTTGAACCGCATTTTTCTGAAATATTTGTTAAGCAGAACCTTTTCGGTTCCCTCCAAAGGCGGGCAGGCAGGTCAGAGACACTGAACCGACATAAATTTAGATTTTAAATAAAAAAACTCCAGGGTGTCGACACGACACCCTGGAGCAATGAGCCGATGGCTCTTATAAATACCAACCAACGTAGACCAACCAATCTGCTGAGCCAAATAGCAGGTCTAATGTAAGAAAAGGAATACAAACAATACAAGTTGGCGCTATTAAAAAAATACTACGCACAACAGCAACGTCTATCTTGCTGTCGATTCCAATTGTCTCTTCATTCATGGTGACCTCATTGCTTTTTTAAGATTACCAAAATATACACTTAAAAAATACTACTTTCATTATGCACTTTTTGACCCTTTTGTCAAGCCCAAACGCTAGAAAACCCTCAGCTGAAGGACTTTTAGAAAATTTTCACAATTAGAATCATTGCGGTTCGGGTCAGAGACATGAACAGGCAAGAAAAATGATTCAGATAAAGCATTTTGACCATACATTATACATCATACAAAATACATTATACATTCTTTAGATTCCCGCCACTTCCCCCGTATCTTCTCCAATAGTTTTTTTGGAACGGAAAACTTTTCGCGTCAAAGAATTTGTGAATTGGAAAAATTCAGGAATATGCAGGTAATAAGCTACGAGGGAAAAAGCAGCCAGGCCAAGTCCGCCAGCGACGATGAGCTGGGTCAATACAGCGAGAAAAGTGTCGAGTTCCCCTTGGGTGCCAACAAGATATTTCCCGAACTGGGCCGCGGCGCCTCCGGCTAGCGAAGCTACAATTATTTGCAAAGTTGAACGACCAATTTCTCTGCCACCGATATTGCCGACTTGTTTCCTCAGAAATATCGTAAGTAATAACATATTCACTACTGACGAAACAGAAAAAGCTACTGCCAAACCAAGGACACCAAAATCCTTAATCAAAATAACTACTAAGCAAAGATTCAGTAGTTCACTGACGATTGCAATATACAGCGGCGTGCGGGTGTTTTGCAAAGCATAGAAAGCTCGCGTCAAAAGTGGCAAAAGCGATTGGGCAAAAAGACTTAGCGCCAAAAGTCCGAGCGTTTGATAAGTAAAAATCGTATTGTCCCAATTAAATTTTCCAGAGCCAAGTAGCACACGAACTGTTTGGGCTCGCAGTACCACAAGGAAAACACTGACTGGAATCACGAAAAATAAAATCTGACTAAAAGTTTTAGCAAAAGCTCCAATAAATTCAGTCTTTTTCTTTTTAGCTGCCAGCGCGCTCAGCGTTGGAAAAACGGCAATCGAAAAAGAAATTCCAAAAAGTCCCAAGGGAGCGCTTTGAATATTATTAGCAAAATTAAAAACCGCCAGGCTTCCGGCCGCTAGCGTAGAAGCAAAAATCGTAATGATTGTAAAATTTATTTGGCTAACCGCAATTGTTAGCGTTCTCGGCAACATCAGTTTAAGCACTTTTCGCACATTCTGATCTTGCCAAGCCTCTTTCAGCGATGGTTTAAAATGAAAACCCGAAAATTTTACTGATGGCAATTGGACTAACATATGCAACAGCGCGCCCAGGACAACGCCAAAGCCTAAACCGATTGGTCCAAAATATTTTACGAAAAAAACCGCGCCAATAATGATACCAAAATTATAAAAAATTGGAGCCAGCGAATAAATTAAAAACTTTTTAAAAGAAACTAAGATTCCCCCAAAAATCCCACTAATCCCAAGCAGAAATGGACTTAAAAACATAATTCGCGTCAATAGCACCGTTAGTTCCATTTTCTCACCGGAATATCCTGGCGTTACTAAATGCATCAACTGGGGAGAAAAAATTACTAAAAAAACTGAAAGGATACCCGTAACGATAATTTGCAAGCTTAAAATTCCTGAGGAAAGCTTCCAAGCCTGTTCCTCTTTATCTTCCGTAATTAGCTGGGTAAAAACTGGAATAAAAGCCGCGCTCAGCGCGCCCACAATCATTAGATTATAGATTAGGTCTGGAATTCGAAAAGCCGCATAATACGCATCCAGCGTGTCCCCTGCGCCAAACTGTCCAGCTAAAATTCGATCCCGAAAAAGCCCCAACAGTCGACTAGCTACGCCAGCTAGCGAAATTATTAAAGCCGCGGCTGCCACCGATTGAGCCGGCCGTTCATTTAGAAATTTATTTTTTGCGAGTTTTTCAATCATATTAAATCATCTAAACATTTAATCATTTAATCATATAAACATACAAGCATATAAACATACCTGGTGAAATAAAGTTGAAATTTATTGTATCTTATTTCCATTATATTTCTACCATATCTCTACTATATTTCTATCGCATTTCCATTATATCTCAAGCTATTCCTAGCTTTTCTATCACTTTTCGAAAACCGCCCCCTCAAAATAATCTTTTGTCAACATTAGTTCATTTTGCAAGAGATTCTCCTTTGTAGCAATCTTTTCCGGAAAAGTCCATTTTAAATGATAGCTTTCGGGATAAGTTACCCTTGAAGAAAATAAACTACCAATTGAGCCAGACTGTTTTTGAGCTAGTAAAGAATAGGAATCAATCTTCTGGGAGTTATTCGTATTTATTTGGAACAACCGCAAAGGCAGTAAATATTTATAAGTCAGCGTCACCGATTCTTGTGGGCTAACGTACACCCAATTAGCAAAAACAGTTTTATCCTTTTCTTGATAAACTCGCGTGCCGGAATTAGGATCAACAATAATACTACTTTCTTCCTTTTGCACATCTTCATCGCGCTTAAATCCAAGCGAGTTATAATCTAGAGCTGGAGTATTAATTTCCCTAGTTTGGCCGCTAGCCTCCAGGAGTTTACTGCCCAAAGGCACATACACCCTTAAATAATCTGGATTAACTTTATTAAGCCACTCATACTGCGAATTTCCGCCATTGTGCTTGCGCGTTATTTTTAAAGTATCAATTACTGAGCCGTCCGCTTGAATTTCAGCTTGATGCTCAATTTTCTCTTCCACAACTGCGTCTGTTTTAAACCCATTAATATTAGTATTGATAATGCTTACATAATCTTTTTCAGTTGGCAGGATTTTTCCAGCCCAGCCTTGCGTAGAAATAAGCTCCTCTAGCTCCTTTTCTTGCGAATAAAGCAGAATGTGTTTTTCATTCAAACCTTCCACAAAAGCTTGAGCCGTAGCGGAAAGTTTAGCTAAATCGCTACTGCTTAATAATTTTTCCAACAGCAGTGGCGCCAAGTCAGCCAAGATTTTTTTCGGCTTATTTTCTTGCTTGTCATAATCAACTTCGACTTTATATTGTGTAAGCTCGATAAAATTATCAGCGTCCAGGGTCACGTCATATTCCGGCATTTCAATTGGCCCAGTGATTCGCAGAAGTTTTTGCATTAAAGTTGGCGTCAGCGAAATAACTCCGTCCGCAGTTGGTCCGCCAGTTTTCTCGTAAAAGCTAATCGCCTTTTGAGCAGAGGTTGGAAAATCTGGAAACCAATTACTATCATGCATACTCCAAGCTGCACTAATTTTTTGAATTGGCATTGGTGGGACAATTTTATCTCTCAATTGTCCATCTGGATTAAAAATTCCATCAATAAAAAATTTCTTCACATGCCCATTTGAAATATCTAGTAATCCATAACTACCGATAAATCCACCAGTGGCTCTCATTTCTGAATTATTTTGAAATAAAAATAAATATTTTCTTGGTCCATTCCCACCCAATAGATCAATGAAGATATGACTATCCCCTAAAAACATTTCCATCATCGTGCGAAGCTCGGGCAATTTTTCTTTTAGCAGTAAAAATTTTGCCTGTTTATCAACTGGTAAATCATCTATTAAAATGAGGTCAATATTTTTCTGAGCGTCATCTAGTTCCTTCTTAGCTAGAATAATATTTTTCTCACTCGTCTTAAAAATATCCAAAAAGGAAAAATCACCTTGTAAACCTTGTCCACCATCTTTTTTTAATTGGGCAAAAGTTTTAATAATTTCATTCATCGCTTGCCCAGCAGCTGAAAAATGTTTACCAGCTTCAACTGCATTTCTTCCCGAGGACACTTTCGAAGCAAAAGGAATAAATCTGGTCGCATCTAAAAGCCCGCCACCCATTTCGCTTAAATCGTCCGAGGCTTGCGAAAAATTTTCGAAGGCTTTGGAAAATTGCTCTGCCGAGCCTTCAAAATCCTGGGCTTTCATTTCCTCAACTGCTGAAGCTAAATTTGCATAGCCATCTTGACTAACTCCTAAGACGCGTCCTTTCATCCCAACACCCTTACTGATAAATGCAACTGTGCCAAGGCCCAAAGCTAAAACCAAAGCAAGCACAGCAAAAGCTGGTGCAAACTTTTGCCAAGTAAATTTTAATTCAAACCTTCTGGCAAGCTCCTCTCGGCGTTGTTGCTCTTGCCCTTGGGCTGCTCGCGCTTCCCGCTTCTGTCGCTCCGCTAAAATATTAGCCTCGCGCAAGCTGCGCTGCTCGGCTTCTTGTTTAATAATTTTCGTATTCTCGGCTTTTATCCTTTTCGCCTCAAGTTCAACTTGCTGACTCCTTTCAAGTTCTCTACGGTTTTTTTCAGCTAAATTACTTTCGCGACTAGCTCCAACCGACGAGATTTTTTTCCAATCTAAATCACCCGTCTTATCAACGGGCCTCACATCAAACATTTGGGGGATGATTCTGTTTTTTGACATAACCTACTAATTTTCAAATCAGCTACAAATCTACAAATAATAACCTTTAGAAAAAGTTATTTTAATTTCACATTTGTAGATTTGTAGTAAATTTGTAGATTTGTGGGTGATTATTCTTTAGTCATGTAAATTCCCAACGTTTCTTTCGCCATTTTTTCCCAGCTGTATTTTTTGACTTGCGCATGTCCCTTAGCGATTAATTCTTTTCTCAACTTTTCGTCTTCAGCAACTTTTAAAATTGCCTCGGCCATCGCGCTCTGCTCCTTGGCCTTAAAGAAAAAGGCGCTGTCGCCGAGAATTTCAGGCAGGCATGTACTATCAGAACAAACTACTGGAACGCCTGCGTCCATTGCTTCCAGCGGTGGCAGACCAAAACCTTCGTAGCGCGACGGAAAAACGTAGAGTAAGGCTTGCTTATAAATAGCGCTTAAATCTTCATCGCGGGCAAAGCCCGGGAAAATAACGCTGGCGATTTTTTCTTTTTTTACTTGCGCCTTAATTCGCCCATAAAAATAATCCTCCTTACCCACTAGCACCAATTTTAAATCCGCAATTTTTTCAGAAACAATTAAGAAAGCAGCAATCAATTCTTCTAAATTTTTATGCGGATAAGCGTTCCCAACGTAAAGCAAATACGGTTTTATTATACCATATTTTTCTAAAATTTGCTCAGGCGCTTGCAAATTTTTTAGCAATGTTTTTTCGCAAGCTTCGTAGGTAACGACCAGCTTATTTTTAGCGCTTGGATACTGAGTTAAAATGTCGTTTTTCGTAAACTGCGACACGGCAATAATTTTCTGACTACGCATCACGGCGCAGTAAATTACTAACTTATACGCTAAAAATTTAAATTGATACCAAAGTGGCGCCAGGGTCGAAGCACGCTTAGTCGGGAAATGGAGCAAGATTAAATCGTGAATCGTAATGACGAATTTTCGAAAATATAAAATCGGTACGTTAAAATGCGGAAAATGCATCAGGTCTAATTTATAGCAGGCTAGCAGTTTCGGAAAAAGAAGTTGCTCAGAAAAAGAATACCAAGGATAATCTGCTAGCACCTTTTTAAAATTTTTATTTCCAGGTACGTATTCGTCAAAATTTTCTCGCCTCAAAAAAACGAAATATTCATTTTCGCTATCAATTTTTTCGAGATGCTCAACCAGCTTCTGCGTATAGCGTCCCAAACCCTTACTGGCTGAACCATAAAAACGCGCATCGATACCGATAGTTGACATTGCTATATTGTTAAAAACTACGAATTACAAATTTGTACAAATATACAAATGTACAAAAATATCCAAATGAATAGTATTGTAAAATAAAATCAGCTAACATTGTTAGTCTAGCATTTTTTGAGGGATAAAAAAAGAAGCAGCTATTGGATTAAAATTACCAACAGCTGCCGCCCCGCGAGTTGTCTCTCCTCTTATTTCGTTGAAAGAAAATTTCTTTTCTTTAGGTCTTTTTTAAGTTCAGTTTCATTAAAAGAAACCACAAAAGAAATCAATGAAGCCAATAAAGAAACACAGCCAAGGAGAAAATGCGGCAATGTATCATCTTTAAACCACAAAATTGGTACGTGCAAAAGATAACACATTGCTAAAATAAAGAAGAAAACACCAAATCTTTTCATAATAAATCTCCATATTTAAACGCCTAGCATTACTAGACTAGTTGTGGTTGATTTTTTATTCTAAACTTTTTTATTATCCTTCTGGCCAAAAATTGTCAAAGAAAAATCCCAAAAAATCCTCATTTAAGGATAGCCTTAAAACACTGCCACTATAAGCTATTTTTAAAGCGAAGTCAACACCTCCCAAAACTACCTCCTGTGACTAAAACGTTTTCAGGAAACCACATAAAAACACTAACGCCCCTCACTTCCATAAATGGATATAAGGAAGTATTTAGGATATCGAGATATATTAATATTTGTTATTTTCCTAAAATAGCCAAGAGTTCCCTGGCTGAAGTTGTCCAATTAAACCTAATTGACTGACGCAAACCCTTGTTTTTCATTTTTTCGTAGAAAGCTTTATCTAAAAGTAGCTCTTTTATCGCCAAATAAAGTTCATTCGGATTGTCTGGATCAACCATTAGCCCGCCATCGCCAACCACCTCTGGTAAAGAAGCTACATTCGCAGCCACCACTGGCACGCCTGAGCGCATCGCTTCCAGCACGGGAATGCCGAAACCTTCGAAAAAAGAAGGATATACGAAAAGCGACGCCAAAGTATAAACAGCAGCCTTGTCTTGGTTGGTGATACAGCTGGTAAAAATAATGTCACTAGTGCTTTTCGCTTCGCGCATTTTAGCTAGAATTTTTTTTACGCCCCAACCCTTTCCCCCAGCAATTACGAGTTTAAATTTATCTAATTGCGGATTGCGCAAGGCTTTCAGCTGATCAAAAGCCGCTACAATAGCAGGAATATTTTTCCGTGGTTCAACCGTGCCCAGATAAAAAATAAAATTGAACGGCAGATGGTATTTCTCTTTCACCGCTATCAAGCGCGGATCATTCCGATCAAGTTGTTCGATCTCGCCTGCTACAGCATTATAAATTCGCTCAACCTTTGACGCCTCGATTCCGTAATAATCAATGATATCTTTCTTAGATGAGTCCGAAACCGCGATAATTTTATCCGCTCTTTGGCAAAGGGCGCGCGGATTAATAAAATGATGCCAAAGTCGGCGCTTAAAAGAAAAAGTCTGCGCGAAAATTTCAAAAGAAAGATCATGAATAGTTAAAATTAATTTAGTCTCACTTGAAAGGGCTACGAAATTAATATTCGGCATCCAAAATTTATCGACTCCACCCAACATTTTATCCAGGTGTGGCCAACGCAAATACCAAAAACAAAAATTGAGGAGTTTGTTTGGAATGTGGAATTGTTTAACAACAACATTTTTATATTTCTTAAATTGTCCTAGCTCGGCTTTCGGATCATGCCAGGAATTAATAAAAAGCACGTAGCTGTTTTTTTGATCCAACTCAAAAAGCCGATGTAAAAGATTCACCGTATATTCCTCCACCCCCGTATTTTTTCCTTCCACCAAGCAGCGGATATCTATTCCTACTCTCATATGGTTATATTACTAGATTGCTATATTGTTAGAATGCTCCATATTTTAAGGCTTTAAGCAATATAACAATTTAACCATATAATAATTTATTCCGGTAGTCTTGACTTTTGGGTGGAAAAGGCGTATAATTAAAGCTTTAATAGCTCTTATTTTAAGGTCCTGCTAATTAAAAAGGGTAACAATGGAAAATTAAAGGTTCTGCTTAACAAATATTTCAGAAAAATGCGGTTCAAGTCAGAGACGTTGAACCGACAATGTGCCATTATAGATTCGTAGAATTTTTAACAATATAACAACATAACAATATAACAATTTTCCCCAGCATTAGAAATTAGGCATTAGACATTAGAAATTGAATTCCCTCTGCTCCCTGCCCCATGTTGGGTGTTCCATGCTATGTGTTCCATGTTATATGCTACGTGCTTTATGCGCTGCAAGCTTACTCTCAATAATCTCCTTCATCCGCTCCTTGAAAATCTCGCGATTAAACTTTTGAACTTTACTGGAAATATATTGGGGATCAAAAGAGAGGGTTTGAAACTTTTTGACAGCTTCGACAATTGCTTGGGTGTTTTGCTCATCAAAGAAAACGCCCATCTTACCTTCCTCCGTGTGTTCTGGAATATCACCTCCGCGAAAAGCGATAAGCGGTTTGCCGCAGGCGAGCGCCTCCATGGCCACGATGCCAAAATCTTCTTCTTGAGGGAAAATAAAGCCTTGGCAATTTTGATAATACTTTTCTAATTCAGCATCTTCAATACGACCCAAAAATTCAATGTTAGGGTTTGCCATTTTTTTAAGTCTTTTCAGCTCTGGGCCTCGTCCAATAATTTTAAGTGGCAAACCTAACTCGTTAAAAGCTTTAATCGTAATATCGTGACGTTTATAAGCAATGATTCTGCCAACCATTAAAAAATACGGCTCGCCTTTTTCAATATTTTCCGACAGAAAAAATCGTTTTGTGTCCACTGGCGGATGAACAACGAGGCAATCTTTACGATAATATTTCTTAATGCGACCAGCCACAAAATTCGAATTAGCCACGAAAACGTCTACACGATCAGCACTAACCTTATCCCAGAGACGTAAATAATTCATCGCAAAAGGAATCAACAGTTTAACAAGGCGCGGAAAATAAAAATCACGCGTATATTTTTGACAATCATCCCAGGCATACCTCATTGGGGTATGCATATAGCAAAGATGCAGCGTTTCTGGGCGGGTAATGATTCCTTTGGCGTAACTAGAAGAATCAGAAACGACAATGTCATAAGCTGAAAAATCAAATTGCTCAATAGCTGGTGGCATTAGGAGGGGAAAAACTCGGTGCCAATTTTTTGTAAACGGTAGTTTTTGCAAATAAGAAGTATAAATACGTTTATCCTCAAAGGTTCCCTGCATTGCTTTCTGATTATATAAAATCGTATAAATCGGAGCGTACGGATAAATTTCCAAAAGACACTGCAAGACGCGTTCAGCTCCCCCGTGTTGGACTAGATAATCATGGACAAAGGCAATACGCATAAAAGTTATAAAGTTGAAAGTTTGTAAAGTTTAAAAGTAAAAAGGTAATCGATAGCTAATAATTGGTTATCTAAAGTAATTTCGAATTATGAATTTTGAATTTCGAATGAAATTATAATGATTGAATGTTTGAAACATTAAAAAATTAGAAATTAAAAATTGATTCAAAATTCAAAATTTGAAATTCAAAATTTCAAAAAACTAATCCGTTAATTCTTTAATTCGTTAATAAATAATCTCACATTAAAGAAGGTCTCATATCAATAACGTTAAGTTGAATCTTACTATTTCCATTCCAGTTATCTTTTTGCAAATTGCAAACAACATCAATTTTGTCACCTTCGTTAAAAGCTGCAAATTTTTCGCCACCCCCAAAACTAATCGCTTCGAATATTTTGATGCTCTCATTCGCCCGTAATTCGTTTTCAGCCGAAGAAAGAAAAAACTTCACGTGTTTTTTCTCATTACCCAGAAAACGCTTTTCTTGGATAATCAACTTCTCGATTAGTAAAATTGGCTCTTCATTGCCAATCCCAAAAGGTTTAAGCTTCTCTAGATCCTCAATTAATTCAAGGGATATTTCGGCTGGCTGAGCTTGGCCGTCAATTGTAATTTCTGCTTCTAATTTAACTCCCACTAATTGCTTTTCAATAATTTCTTCGAGGGCTTTTTGAAAATTTTCCAGCTGGTCATTGCGAAGTGAAACTCCAGCTGCTTGGCTGTGTCCGCCGAATTTAAGTAAGAACTGGCTACACTGCCCAATGGCTTCAATAATATTAATTTGCGGAATGCTTCGAAAGGAACCCTTGCTTTCTTCGGGGCCTTTTTGAAAAACTCCTGTTGGTTTGTTGTATTGTTGGGCAATCTTACCAGCCACTAACCCCACCACTCCAATTGGAAAATGCTCGCCAATGGCAAAAATAAGTTTCCGATCCGAATAATCCTTTTCCGCTAAAATTCTAATTTCACCAACAACTTCGGCGGTAATTTTCTGGCGCTCTGTATTACTAGCTTCTAATTCAAGCGCAAAATCGCGAGCCAAGATCACATCTTTTTCGATAATTAAATTATACGCTAAATTAGCGTGGTTAATTCTTCCAGCTGCGTTAATGCGGGGCGCTACGTAAAAGGAAACTTTTTTCGTATCTGGAATCGCCGATTCATCAATCGTAATTCGGCCAACCGTAAATAATTCCAACAGGCCCGTACGCCGAGTCTTTGAAAGCACGACTAGTCCATATTTTACAAATAATCGATTTTCACCGATCAAGGGAACGCAGTCAGCAATAGTGCCAATCGAAACTAAATCTAACATCCATTTTGTTTGGCCAATTTTTTCTGGCATCAAACTTTGAAAAATTGCTTGCACAACTTTAAAAGCCACGCCCACGCCGGCTAAATCTTCAAAGGGATAACCGCAATCTTTTTGATGTGGATTGATAATCGCCAAGGCAGCTGGAGTTTTTTCCGGCACGTGATGATGATCAGTAATAATCACGTCAATCCCGTTTTCTTTAGCTTTTGCTACTTCCGCAATACTTGTAATCCCGCAATCAACCGTAATAATCAATTTTACCCCACTAACTTTAAAAAGATCAATCGCCAGCAAGTTAAGCCCATAACCTTCCGTGCGTTTATCTGGAATATAAACAGTAGCATCAATACCAAGTTCCTCAAAAGTTTCTTTTAAAATTGCTGACGAGGTAATCCCGTCTGCGTCATAATCACCAAAAATAACGACTTTTTCTTTTAGGTCGCGCGCCTGCTTCACTCGCGCGACGACTTTTTCCATCTCACAAAAAAGAAAAGGATCAAGACAATCCTGTTGGTAATCGGGCGTAATAAATTGTTGGAGTTGCTTTTCGCTTCCTAGCCCGCGGGCAAGTAAAATCTGCGTCACGAGCGGATGCAATTTCAACGAAAAATCCGACGGAATTGCTACCGACTCTTTTTTTAACCATTTTGCCATAAAAGTCACTAAAACATAACATGGAACATGAAGCGCGCAGTAATAAACGTAGTCTGCCAAACTTGCCTGCAGAGTGTTTTGTGTTTCATATTTTGCGTTACGTATTTTATCTATTGCTATGTTGTTATGTTAAACCTATTTCATGCTTCATATCACGCATTTTATGTTCCATGTTGTTTTCTCCATGTTCTATTTTCCCTTACTGCACTTCGTGGCCACATCTAGGACAGCTAAATTTAGCCTTTAAACTTCTGTCCTGAGGACTAGTAAACTGCAAATTAAGCCCGAATTCTGCATCGCAATATAAACAACGTAAACTATTTTTTCCATTTAAATCTTTGGCTAACCTTGGAGCATCCAGCGCTTCAGGATCAACTTCCAATTTATATTCGGCCATTGCTTCGCCAAAAATAACATTAATACGGGCAATCACTTCTACTGGACGCGTAATTCCTCTAATAATAAAATCTTTGACGCCAAGACTAGCAGCCCTACCTTTATCTTCTTCCCTACCCATGTGCGAGGAAATAACTACAGGAATAGCAGCCGTAGCTGTATTTTTTTGAAGCTCCTCAATCATCGTAAAGCCGTCCATCCTAGGCATATCAATCCCAGTGAAAATAACGTCTGGCAGCTGGCTAGTCGCTATTTCTAAGCCAGCTAAGCCGTCAACGGCTTGTAGAACTTCAAAATTTTTATTCTGGAATATTTCCGCATACATTTCCCGCAATTCAATATCATCGTCGATGATAAGGATTCTTTTTAACGTTTCCATATTTCTTTAAGTATATAGCATAAAACACATAACATATAACATGATATAAAAATACTGCTATTGTTATTTGTCCTATGCTTTGATTTTAATACTATTTCTTTTTATTCTCTTCTTAACTTCAGGCTTCATGTTCCATGTCATGTGCTTTGTGTCTAAAAAATAACCTTAATATCTACTGCGCAAGCCCGCCTCTTATCATTATAGATAAAAAGTGGATTAATGTCGAATTCGGCAACCTGAGGATTTTCCTGCGCAAAGCTCATTAGCCCCAAAAGAATTTCAGCAAACTCCTGGCTGTTACAAACAGCTTGACCTCTGGCCCCTTTAAAGAGAAAGCTGATTTTGCTTTTCAGGAGCTGGGTTTCAATTTCAGCCAAACTCATTGGTGCCAAAAGAAAATTTACTAACTTAAAAATTTCAGTATAAATTCCGCCTAAGCCGTAGACAATCACTGGTCCGAAGATAGGATCATTCTTAATTCCCAGAATAATTTCAGCAAATTTCCCCGCCTGAAACTGGGCAATTATTTTTTCTCCTTTAAACACTTCGTTCATTTCTGCAAAAGCTTTTGCTAACTCCTCCTGGTTTTTAATTCCCAAGCGAAGTCCGCCCTGCTCAGTTTTGTGTAAAATTTTATCCGAATCAACTTTTAAAACCAAAGGAAAACCTAAATCCAGTTTTTCAATATTTTCGCTAGTCACAACGCTATGCGCAACCGCTTTAACGCCATAAAGCTCCATCACTTTAGCTCCATCCGCAAAAGAAAGCGCCTTACTCCCCTCGGCGAGGGCTTTTTTAATAATTGCTTGCGCTTGGTCTTTTCTTGTTGCTAAAACTTTCAGGGTTGAAACCTCCGGCGTAGTTGCTTTAAATAACTGCCAGTTATAATATTTTTCGAAAGTATTAATCGCAGCCTCCGGCGTAGCAAAATTAACTAAACCCTCTTTCGTAAGCTTTGCAATTGAGCTTGCGACTTTTTCGCCCCCAATAAATACCGGGATCAGGTTGAGTTTTCTTGCTTGGGCTTTTTCTAAAATAACTTGCGCTATTTCAGCCACATTAGTTTGATTTTGAGGAGTCAGCAAACAAAAAATATTTTCAATTTTTTCCTGTTGCAAAATTTCCAAAGCTCCCAAATAACGATCCTGCTGCGCATCACCTAAAAGATCAATCGGATTTTCAACCGAGGCTTCGGCTGGCAAAATTGCGCGCAGTTTCTTTTTTGAAGTTGGCGAAATTTCGGCCAGCGCAATATTCTTATCTTTAAAAGCGTCAGTAGCCAGTACGCCAGCACCCCCGGCATTAGTAAGCACAGCGCACAGCGAACTTGTTGGCGCCTCATAACTACTAGCTAGCTTCAGGACATTTAAAAATTCGTCTAAATTATCAGCCCTAATGACACCCGCTTTTTCAAAAGCTACGCTCGTAATTTCATCGCTTCCGGCTAAAGCTCCGGTGTGGGAAGCAATCGCTAGCTGGGTTTTCGCGGTTTTCCCAGCTTTTAAAATCACAATTGGTTTTTTCAAAGAAACTTTGCTAGCTATTTTTAAAAACTTTTCGCCATCCTTAATTCCTTCCAAATACATTCCAATTACTTTCGTCTGCTTATCATTACCCAGATATTCAATCAACTCCGATTCAGAAATTTGCATCTTATTCCCAATTGAGATAATTTCTGAAAAAGCTAAATTTTCTGACCTAGCTTTATCCATTAAAGCCACTGCCAAAGCACCTGATTGAGAAACAAACGCAATCTTTCCAGCTTCGGGCATGCCCCCCGCGAAAGAAGCGTTCAGCTTAAGCGCCGGCGCTACAAACCCTAGACAATTTGGACCGAGGATATTTAGTCCTTTTGCTTGCGCCAACTTTTTAAGTTTATCCTCTAGCGCTTTTCCTTCCGCGCCCGTTTCCGAAAAACCAGCTGAAATTACCACGAAGTTTTTTACTGAGTCCGAAGCTTTTTTAATCGTCTGGAAAACAAACTTAGCCGGAATAGCTAAAATCGCTAAATCAACTTGACTAGTAATTTCTTCCAACGCCGAGTAACTTTTTTTCAGGCCAATTATTTTATAAGTAGGGTTTACAAAATAAACTTTGCCCTTATAGCCAAGTTTCGTAATATTATTTACCAGCACTGTCCCAATTTTCCCCTTTTTATTCGATGCTCCCACGATCGCAATTGATTTTGGTGCAAACAGTTTTTCTAGGTTTTGTTTTTTCATTATTTTCTACGAATTACGAAATTATAAACCGATTCGAAACTACCTGCCTACCTGCCTATCGGCAGACAGGTTGGCAGGCGAGCCGGCAGGTAGGCGAAACTACAAATATACAAAAAATTCCCGTCATCCTGTTTGATTACTGGTTACCACCTTTACTGCTCTTCCCATTATACCTTTTTTTACCTCATCCGTAAAATGCAAAAAACGAGCAAAATTGAACTGTACCCCAAAAAGTAGACACGAAAGTGTCTACTTTTTGTTATCTGCTAGAATGTAATTAATTAACAAACAACTACATGAAGAAAAAAATGTTCACAAAAGAGGAAATCAAGGAGTTATTAAGTAATGAGAATGTT
>CAILTR010000024.1 GCA_903837175.1 uncultured bacterium | reverse complement strand
TGATCTAGTGACAACTCTGTCATGGAACTTCGCAAGTTTTTAATACTGCTTTCTAAAATCTCTTGATACTTTGGCATAATCTTTTTAGTTAAAAGTTAGTTACTTTTGATTATACCAGACACACTTTAGTTTACAGTCTCGGATAAAATCCTCGTCTTTTTTGAAATTCAAATTTTCACAATATTATTCCAACCTGTCAGTCACGACTGACTGGTTAACCCGTCGCTTGACATGTCATTCGCGAATGACATGCCTCGAGAGTGACAGGTTATTTCTTCTTCTCCTCAACTACGGGCGCAACTTCTTTAACTACGCCAGCAACTTTGGTGACGTCTTCTTCTACTTTATTATTAAGCCCGTCCATTTCTGCCTCTGTTCGAGGAGCAGCAACCAAGGCGATTACAGTTTCATCTTCCAATAAGATTTCCACTAAGTCTGATGTTTTTAAATCAGCAACAGTGATGTGATCATCGAAAGTTACAAGTTTCGACAAATCAATCACAAATTTTTCTGGTAAGTTTGCAGGCAAACATTTAACTGAAACTGAATCCATATTTTTAATCAAAACTCCGCCGTGAGCCTTTACAGCGGCGGATTCACCGACAAATTCCAATGGAATTTCAGTTTCAACTTCTTCTTTCATATTTACTTGGAAAAAATCGACATGAGAAACTTTCCCACTGCGATGGTCGTGTTGCAATTCATGTATCAACACACTGTGCTTTTCTTTCCCAATTTCCAATTCTACCAAGGCGCTTTCGCCAGCCTTATTATAGGCGCGAGCAAAATCCAGGTCATTAATCCAGAGATTTTGAGCAGCGACTTTATTTCCATACATGACAGCTGGAATTTTATTTTCTTTTCTCATTTTAGCAACTTTTTTTCCAACGATATCGCGAGTCTCCACTTTCAGGGTAATTGATTTACTCATTTTTTCATAAAACATGGAGCATGGAGCATGGAGCATAAATTCAAGCGTTGACAACAAAAAATGGCGTTGTTGTGTGCCTTTTTATCTCAAATCCACATGAACACTGTTTTGAACTTACGCTTATTAACTTCCAATAGAATAGCAGGAAACAGGGGAAAAGTCAAACCCCTACGAATCTACAAATCAATTACCTTGCCTACCTGCCTATCGGCAGACAGGTCGGTAGACAAGCCGGCAGGCAGGCAGGCAAATGTACAAATGTACAAATAAATCTTTTAGCGACTTGAGCCGAATTTATACTGGATGAAAAGCTCAAGAATTAAATTAAGCCGGCATTATTTGTAGATTTGTAGCAAATTTGTAGATTCGTAGGGTTTTAGTATTCTTCTCCCCTGACCACGCTTTCTTGATGGGAATGGATATTATTTAAAATTCCAATGCTGGCTAGCACCACAAGCAAGGAGCTGCCTCCGTAACTGAGCAGTGGCAGCGGAATTCCCGTGACTGGCATAATCCCGATATTCATGCCAATATTTTCTAAAATTTGCACAAAGAACATACTCATAATCCCCACTACCACTAAATAACTAAAATTATCTGGAGCACTAAGCGCAATCACGCGCATTCGATAAAAAATCAGTAAGTACAGACCAATAACTAAAAGCGAACCAAGGAGTCCTAGTTCTTCCGCAATTGAAGCGAAGATAAAATCGGTATGCTTTTCCGGCAAGAAGTTTAATTGTGATTGGCTACCATGTCCAATTCCCTTCCCAGCTATCCCACCACTGCCAACAGCGATCATTGATTGAATAACGTTATAGCCTGCGCCATGAGGGTCAATTTTTTCAGGATGAATTAAATTAAGCACGCGATCTTTCTGATAAGGTTGCAGTTTAAACCAACCCCCAAAAGAAACTAAAAGTCCCAGTAAAATCATGATAATAATTTTTTTACGGCTAATTCCCGAAACCAGCGTCGTCCCGAGCCAAATTCCGATCAAGACCATCGCGCTCCCAAAATCCGGTTGTTTGACAACTAAAAAAATCATTACCCCAGAAAGAATCAGCGAGGCAATCAGGCGACCAGTTTCCTCTAGCTCCATCTTTTTTTGAGAAATAAAACTGGCCAAAAAAATAACTAGCGACAGCTTTGCAATTTCAACGGGTTGGATATGAAAGGTTCCTACGCCGATCCAACCGGCCGTCCCGCGGATAGTGCGACCAAAAATAAGCACGCCCAATAAAATAAGCAGCGTTAAAAAATAGCCAGTCGTGCTATGAAACTTTAAAGTTTGATAACTACTCATCGAAAAAATAATTAGCACCACAATACCAATTAAAATAAAGATTGCTTGACGCCAAAAAACGCCTAAAAATTCCTGGCTTTGGGCGGCCATTGAAATACTATATAGCACGGCTAAACTGATTCCTAAAAGGAGCAGTACCGCCAACGTCAAAATCCAATCAATTTTAAAAAATTTTTGAAACAAGAGACTTCATATAAACATGTAATCATGTAATCATATAAACATGTAATCATATAAACATGTAAACATATAAACATATAAACAGGATGCTTATAGATGATTAAGTAATTAAATGATTAAATGATTAAATGATTAAATGATTAAATGATTAAGTGCTTAAATGCTTAAGTGATTAAATGATTAAATGCTTAAATGATTAAATGATTAAGTGCTTAAATGCTTAAGTGATTAAATGATTAAATGCTTAAATGATTAAATGATTAAGTGCTTAAATGCTTAAGTGATTAAATGATTAAATGCTTAAATGATTAAATGATTAAGTGAT
>CAILTR010000023.1 GCA_903837175.1 uncultured bacterium | reverse complement strand
AATTGTTTAAATGCTTGAATGATTAGATGATTAAATGCTTCTATGACTTTATAACTATTTTTGATATCTGATTTACGGCTGGCGGATTCAAAGTGAAACAATTTTGCATTTGGGGTGCAAATTATTTTATAACCTTTTTCACGGAGACGGAAACAAAAATCAATGTCGTTATTGTTATTAAAAAGGTACCTGACCCCTTTTATTTGGCCTTAAAAAGGTACCTGACCCCATTTATTTGGCTGTTATTGTTATTAAAAAGGTACCTGACCCCATTTATTTGGCTATATTGTGTCAACCTTTTTCTACTTATACATAAAAACGAGGTTTACCGAGGACGGTCCTCGGTAAACTAAGCTAGTTTTCGACAAAGAATTGCTCGAATCTTTTTCGATCTTGCATTCCAACGACTTTCTCCAGACAAAAAGTTTTATACTCTTCAGAATTCTCGAATTGATCAATAATAATATTCTTTTGGCATTTTTCTTTCCCTAAACCAAGATATTCAGAAAAACTACACCAAGGATAATCCTCAGCGTTTTCAATGCTATGAATTTGGCTATTACAATTTACATACGCGGATACATACAAAAGAAGGTCATTTGAAGATAAGTGTACCGATTTGAATCGTCCCTGAAAAAGAACGCCTGACCTTTCATTTTTGCTATTAAAATACAAGGCATAGCCCGTGCAAACCTTTTTCATAAAAGTTGCAATGCCACCCTCTTTGATTTCTTTTAGTATCAAATGGAAGTGATTTTTGTTCAGGCAATAAGCAATAATATCAACCAATCTATCATCGGGTATGGGAAGATTTTTTTCATCCGATTTCATTTCAATCGGGGCTTTAGTGTTAAAATACATCATTGATTCAAGGAATCTTTTGAAGTCTGATTGTTGATGAAAAATATTGCGCTTTTCAACCCCGCGGTTAAAAATGTGATAATATTCTCCAATTGTGATTATATTTCTTCTTCTCATGGTTAAAGCTTATCACAAAAAGCTATTTCTGCCGAGGACCGTCCTCGGCGGATTTCTGGTTAAAGCTTATCATAAAAAGCTATTTCTGCCGAGGACCGTCCTCGGCGGAGTTCTGCGTCCTCGGCGGAGTTCTGTTTTTGATATCCAATCCCCGGCTGGCAGATTCAAAGTGAAACAATTTTGCATGGGGAGTGCAAATTATTTTATAACCTTTTGCGCGAAGACGGAAACAAAAATCAATGTCATTATTGTTATTAAAAAGGTACCTGACCCCATTTATTTGGCTTGACCCCATTTATTTGGCTTTTATTTGGCCTCCCTCATCTCCGAAGCTTAAACTATTTTACTATATATCTCTTCGAGTTCAATCGCATTCTCTTTTATCGTTTTGACATGCGGAATATTTTCAACAAATTTCTCTCGCAATTGAGGATTTTTTAAGAGATATTCAATCTTTTCTGCCAAATCACAAGGGTCCCCAACTTTGAAATGAAGTCCGTTTACGCCATCATCAACTCGCTCAGCCATTCCACCGATATTAGAAACAATGCATGGAATTTTATTCAAGTAGGCTTCCTCAATCACCAAAGGCGCATTTTCAAGCCACAATGCGGGCAAAACCAAATAATCAATCACGCTCAAAATATCATTTATTTTTTCATTATCGAATTCACCTCGATATTCTACGTTTTTCATTCTCTTTACCCGCTCAATGAAATCAGCCCCGTAAGAAGATCTCTTGTCATATCTTCCGTACATAATCAACTTGGCATCAATGTTTTCTTTTTCCAAAATATTAAAAGCTTCCAAGAGCACCTCTACGCCTTTTTCTTTGCGAATAAAGGATGTAAAAGCAAACAACATTGAAGGATTGATATTTTTCCGCACCGCTTCCCTCTGTTCGAATATCTCCATACCATTTCGCGAAAGAATAATCTTATTTTCTGGAATCCCCCATTTTAAGCATGAATCAAGAAGAAATTGAGACGGTGAAATAAACAAATTCACATTTTCAACAATATTATGTAAACAATCATATCTTTTTTGAATGAGAGTTGTGTTGTTTACACTTTTTGGTTTCAATTTCAAGACTGTTTTTTTAGTGAATTCTAAAAACCTCAACGACACCTTGCTTTTTGAAAACACCTTCAAACAACTCCTTATAATTCCAGACGTCTTTTTACCCCCTATGTACAATTTTGAATTATTGTAACACGCAGCGCACTTCTCAGGACTCCAGCCTTTGCAAATTTCATTTTTGTAATCAAGTTTTGCAATTCTTAAACATTCCAACCAGGAGTCATGCAGGGTATATATAATTGGGATATTTCTTTTTTTAATAAAATCAATAATTCCAACGGATGTATACAAAAGATGTTGAACATGCACAAGTTCTGGATTTATTTTTTCAAAAATGCCATTGAAAGCTTCTTCATATTTAGAATCAATATATGTATTTTCAAGATCAACGATAACCGAAACATTCTTATGAATTTTAATCACATTCACATTACCTTCCTTGTATTCCTCAATATGATAATCATTTTCAGAGAGGGGTTCGGTTGCAACAACGAAAACGTCATGACCAAGATCTGCCATAGCATGCGCCAAAGAATGAGTATAATTTTCTGCACCTGCATGAAAATTAGGCAAATATTGATGAACAACGTATAAAATTTTCATTGCAGATGAATTAAGTATCAAATAATTCTTTTTTTCTTTTTAAATGTTGCATACCTTGCAATAATATTCGATATTATTAATTGCAACATATACCCAAATAACAAATAACACAGCAGAATAAATGGTATGCAGAAGATAATCTCATTAAAATGATTATGAAAAATCATATGACCTTTTGCTAATGTTGCCCAAGAAAAAGACACTAACAGGGAGGCAAAAACAGCGAAAAGTAAAATGTTTATCTTAATATTATATTTCTTCGTAAATTTCCACCAACAAAATACAACGAAAGAAAAAATAATAACTAGCAATATTACCCCTCCCAATGAGAATATCAAGTATCCACTATTAGCAAAGGATAAATTTGGAAGTTTTATATTAAGAGAATCAAGATATTCAGGATAAAGAAATTTTGAATCACCAACTATTGGGCGCAACAAATATCCCTTCAATATAGAAATTAAGCTAGTCTTTTCAACAAGTGCATAGACTCCGCCCGCACCACTTTGATCATAGGTCCGTAATTTTGCATTACTAAATATAAGCATGATGGAATTATAAATAGAATGAGAATTAAAACTCAATTGAATTACATGAACCGCTATAGCCAAAAAAAATCCCACAATTCCAGACAACCCTACAAGAACAATGTTTTTACACGTCTGCCATAGATTATTTCCTTCTTTAATCTGAAAATAAAAAACAGGCACTAAAGCAGCCATTGCTACATTTGTAATATATTCATACCCAGAAAGTGCCTTTAGAAAAACAGCCAGACTTATAAGTACAAAAAAATAAACGAGTTTTTCTTTCTTATTGAAATAAGAATACGTTGTCCAGCTCAATATAAATGGAAGAAACAGTAAAGGAGTTGCCCAATAAAGATTTTTTGCAAAAAATACTATCCATGGCGAATAAGAGATACTGAACATTAAAAATATGGCTGTTATTAAACCGAATTCCTTATTGACAGCCAAAACAAAAAAGGATAGGGTTAACGCTGTCAAAAAAGCAAAGAACAGTCTTGCTATATGATAATATTGTAATAAATCACCCTTATTATTTGGTGCGAATGTTCCCACAATCATCCCTTGCAGGCCAACCTGAGAAAAATATGGACCTGGAGCATATGCTGGCAAGCGTTCATCAATATATAAAAAACCACCGAGATTAGTTCTGCCATCCATCACGAATTTATCTACCTTACCTAAAACTAATGCTTCTGACTCAGATTGAAAAGATTCAAATTGACTAGGGATACCACCTAGTTCTGGATAGCCAATATTAAAAATATTATAACTAAAAGAAAAAAATAATAAAATAACCGATGCAGCAAATAAAATAATATCCTTTTTAGCTTTTATTGTATTAAAATGATTATTCATTTTCATTTTCATTTTCATTTTGACATTTTTTTAATTTTAGCTTAAGATAAAGTAAATATATCATTAAATAGTACTTATGGCAAAGGCGATTATTGGTTTTACGGGCTTCGTTGGTAGTAATATCATTCAACAGAAATCTTTTGACCTAAAATTCAATTCTTCAAACATTCACGAAATTATAGGTACAAAGGTTGATTTATTGGTTATTGCTGCTCCATCTGCCGTAAAATGGCAAGCAAACAAAGAACCAGAGAAAGATCTAGCCATGATTAATGATCTGATTGAAGTACTATCAAAAGTTGAAGCAAAACAAGTAGTTCATATTTCAACAGTTGATGCATACAAAAATCCGGTGAATGTCAATGAAGATACACCTATAAATCCAGCTGAAAACCATCCGTATGGAAAACATCGGTTTTATTTTGAAGAATTTATTAGAAGCAATTTTGCAAACCATTTAATAGTTCGCCTACCTGGCTTATTCGGCAAGGGACTGAAGAAAAATTTTATCTTTGACATGCTCAATAATAATTGCCTTGATATGATTCACAAAGATAGTGAATTTCAATTTTACTGTCTAGACAACATCTGGAAAGATATTGAAATTGCGCTTGAAAATTCACTTTCTTTGGTTAATTTTTCAACGGAGCCATTAAGCGTTTCAGAAATTTCGCAGAAGTGTTTCAAAAAAGAATTCACCAACACAACAGAAAATCCACCAGTTTTCTATAATATGCAGAGCAAGTATGCTAAACTATATGGGAAAAACGCTAATTATCTCTACAATAAAGAAGCGGTTATTAACCAAATAAATGATTTCGTTGCAAATTATGAAATATAAACTTTCCATTTCAAACATTGCGTGGTCAGAAAAGGAAGACTTGGAAATCTATGGCCTCATGAAAAATTACGGTTTCACCGGACTTGAAATAGCACCTTCTCGCATCTGGGAAAAACCTTACGACCAGAAGGAAGCTGAAACAGCAAAATTTAAAAAATTCATTAACAATCAAAATATCGAGCTTGTTGCATTTCAATCTCTCTTATTTGGGCATCCAGAGTTTGCAATTTTTCAAAGTGAGGATATTCGAATTGAAACACTAAACTATCTGAAAAAAAATATAACCCTGGCTGGAAAGTTAGGAGCAAAGGCTTTAGTATTTGGATCTCCAAAAAACCGACTCGTTGGGAACATGCCCAAAAAAGAAGCTAACGAGATTGCGCTGGCCTTTTTTCGTGAGCTTGGTGAATTTGCAATCGAAAATAAAACCTGCTTTTGTATCGAACCAAACCCACCAATATATAGTGGGGATTATATCTTAACAACACAAGACGCTATTGAATTGGTAAAAGCAGTTAATAATCTAGGGTTTAAACTAAACATAGATCTGGGAACGATCATTGCAAATCAAGAGGACTTAGAATCAACCCTTCTTACAGCCCTCCCTTACGCTGGTCACTTTCACATCAGTGAGCCGTTTCTGGAAAAAATAGAAGCAAATGAAGCTCGACATAAAAAAATTAAGCAAATTTTGTTAGATTATAATTATGATTTGGCAATTTCAATTGAAATGAAGAATGCTGGACCTGAAATTTCAAACATCAGCAATATTGAAGAGACATTAAAATTTATAAGCAATATTTACCATGAATAGCAACTGGCAACTCCCCACTTTTGAAAAATATAAACTTAATCCCAAAAAGACAAAGTATTGTCTCTGCATTCCAATTATAAACGAGGGAGAAAAATTCAAAAAGCAATTAACCGAAGTTGCAAAATTTTCAAATATTATTGATATTATTATTTGCGACGGAGGCAGCAATGATGGCTCAACCGACAAAACCTTTCTCAGCGAGAATCAAGTTCACTGCTTATTGGTGAAAACTGGCAAAGGAAAACTCAGCGCCCAACTTCGGATGGGCTATGCTTATGCCCTCAGTGAAGGCTACGAGGGAATTATCACGGTGGATGGAAATGGAAAAGATGGAATTGATACCCTGCCAAATTTTATCAAAGAATTAGAAAAAGGTTACGATTTCGTTCAGGGTTCAAGATTTATTCCTGGCGGCTGTGCCATAAACACCCCCCCTTCAAGATTACTTGCGATAAAAATCATTCACGCACCATTCATTTCCCTACTTGCAGGTTTCCACTATACTGACACAACCAATGGCTACCGCGGTTATTCAAAAAAACTTCTTGCAGATGAAAGAGTTGCCCCATTCAGAAACATATTTGAAACATACGAACTACTGGCCTATTTGTCAGTTCGCGCACCTCGCCTCGGATTCAAGACAGAAGAAATTCCAGTCACCAGAAAATATCCAAAAAATGAAAAGATTCCGACAAAAATAAGTCCAATAAAAGGAAATTTAAAACTAATAGAGATTCTTTTTGGACTCTTGTTTGGAAAATACAATCCTAAAATTACGAAGTAATGAACAAACAATTAAAAGAATTCGACTATATCATATTAGGAGCTGGAATCTATGGATTGTACGCAGCTTCTCTTTTGGCTGAAAAAAATGTTTCTGTTGCAGTCCTGGAACAAGATGCTAACGCCTTTCAAAGAGCAACCTTCATAAATCAAGCCAGAGTGCACAACGGCTACCATTATCCACGCAGCATCTCGACCGCCTTAAAATCGGCCGCCTATTTCAATAGGTTCAATCAGGACTTCAGCTTTGCTATCAATGGCTCATTTAAAAAAATATACGCCATTGCAAAAGATTTCTCTTTCACCAACGCACAGCAATTTGAAAAATTCTGCAAAAATGCCGAAATTCAATGCGATGAGATAAAATTAGCTAAAATTCTCAACAAAGACACAGTTGAAAAGGCATATCAAACTGAAGAATTTTCATTTGATGCAATCAAAATACGGGACTATTTCCTGAAGAAATTAGCAAACCATAAGAATGTATCAATTTTTTATAATACATACCCAGTTTCTGTTAAAAAAAATAATGGAAAGTTTGAGATCGTGCTCAACAATGAAAACGGGATTTTCAGTAGTGGTTTTGTTATAAATGCAACCTATGCAAGCGTAAACCAACTCATTGATCTGTTTGGATTTGATAAATTCAAAATAAAGTATGAAATTTGTGAAATAATTACTTGCGATGTGTCTGATAACATCAAGGAGATTGGATTAACAATTATGGATGGGCCATTTTTTTCAGTCATGCCTTTTGGGCTAACGGGAACGCATTCATTGACCTCGGTTGAATTTACGCCTCATCTTGATTGCCACACAGAATTGCCAACCTTCCCTTGTCAAAAAAACAATCCCGATTGTACGCCACAGAGACTCCAGAATTGCAACAACTGCCCAGCCAAACCGAAGACCGCATTTCCATATATGTCTCAAATCGCAAAAAAATATCTCGATAAATCGGTAAACATAAAATATAAAGATTCATATTTCGCGATAAAACCAATCTTGAAAATGTCAGAGTTAGATGATTCAAGACCAACCGTAATCAAGCAATTTTCTAATAACCCAACATTCATATCTGTATTATCTGGAAAGATAAATACCATATATGATTTGGATCAACTACTAAAATGAAAGAAAAAACATTTATTTCAGTTGTTGCCTATGCGCACAATTCAGAAAAAACAATCGTTGAATTTTTGGAAAAAATTTATTTATTTTTCTCGGAAAAATTTGATTCTTTTGAAATTATTGTCATTAACGATGCAAGCACAGATAAAACGCTTGCGCTCATCGATAAGCACAAACAGAACTACAGTGGCAAAGTCACCGTGCTCACAACGGCCTGGAAGCATAATCGTGAGCTCGCGATGCTTGCTGGAACAGAAATGGCGATTGGGGATTTTATCTATGAAATCGAATCTACGGACCTAGAATTTCCCATTGAATCCCTTTGGGAGGCTTACGAAAAAAGTGGTACAGGCTTTGACGTTGTCTTTGCATCTCCAAATGGCAAACTAAGCAAAAGTTCAAAAATATTTTATAAGATATTAAGCAAGTTCTCCTATCAAAAACTCGAGCTTCGGACCGAATCTTTTAAATTAATAACCCGTAGAGCCTTAAACTCTATTTTAAAAACAAAAGAAAAAACTCGTTATAGAAAAATAATCTATAGATTTTCTGGTTTCCCAACGACAACCATTCAATTTAAACCGACAAAGAATATTCGTTCAAACATGACATTAGGAGAAAAAATTGAGCTTGCTGTTGGTGTTTTATTAACCTTTTCAGACATTGGTCTTAAGCTAACATTATTCTTGTCAATTCTTTTTCTTACAATTTCAATTTCTATAGGAATTTATACTATTTCAATATATCTAACTGAAAAATCACTTATTGTTGCTGGCTGGACCACGACAATGCTTTTCCTTTCCTTTAGTTTTTCTGGTATTTTTCTGATTTTGACAATTCTTGGGAAATACTTAACCATAATATTAGAAGAAACGAAGGATAGACCGGCATATTTTATTCAATCCATCAGAAGAATAAAGTAACAATTTAATAAGGACACAGGAAGGCGGTATAACTTCAGAAAAAAGTTGCCTTCTTTCCTTATAAAAGCTATAATCTATAATAATGAACCTAATAACTTTAGAATCATCATGATAAATGTAACCAAGTCATATTTACCACCACTCAAAAATTACGTGAAATATTTAGAAAAAATATGGGAAAGTGCCTATTTGACCAATTTTGGCCCGCTCTCCAAGGAACTCGAGGCTAATCTAAAAAAACATCTAGGAGTAAAGCACCTCTTTTTTGTTTCTAATGGTACAATCGCTCTTCAAATAGCCATCAAGGCCCTTGAATTGAAAAAAGAGATTATTACCACACCGTTCACATATGTAGCCACTACATCTAGTATTGTATGGGAAAACTGTACTCCGATTTTTGCAGATATTGATCCGGAGACATTATGCATTGACCCGAAAAGTATCGAGAGTAAACTAACTAAAAATACGCAGGCAATTTTAGGTGTTCATGTTTATGGAAACACCTGTAATGTGAAAAAAATTAACGAGATTGCAAAAAAACACAACCTTAAAGTTATTTATGATGCGGCTCATGCATTTGATATTGAATCAGACGGAACTTCAATTTTAAATCATGGAGATATTTCGACTTTAAGTTTTCATGCAACCAAATTGTTTCATACTGTTGAAGGTGGCGCGATAATAACCAATGACGATAAGCTTGCTCATAAGATTATGCATCTAAGGAACTTTGGGCATGAAGGTCCGGAGGAATTTCATACCGTTGGAATAAATGGAAAAAATTCTGAATTTCATGCTGCCATGGGACTTTGCGTTTTACCAAAAATAAAAATGTTAATAGCAAAAAGAAAAAAAATATCTAATAAATATGACATCTTATTAGGCGAATTCATTGAAAGACCCACTCACTCACAAAATTCAAATTCTAATTATTCTTACTATCCGATAATATTTAAATCAGAGGAACAACTATTAAAAGTTCGTAAGGCACTAAATAATGCAGAAATCTTTCCTCGTAGATATTTTTATCCATCTCTCAATCTCCTGAACTACGTAAAAAAAAGCTCAGCGCCTATCTCGGAGGATATCTCAAAAAGAGTTCTCTGCATTCCAATCTATCCAGCACTTTCCTTAACGGATGTTTCCAAGATATCATCGATTATAATTAAAAATCTCTAATTATGTCACTACTCACAGAGGAGCAAATAAAAAAAATTGGTCTAAAATTCGCAGGCAAGAACGTAAAAATTTCCAATAAAGCTTCTATTTGGAATGCTGCGAACATATCAGTCGGAGACAACTCGAGAATTGATGACTTTTGTGTTTTATCCGCTGGCGAGGGAGGTATAGAGATTGGAAAAAATGTACACGTTGCTGTTTACTCATCGCTTATTGGTAAGGGTAAGATAACCCTAGAGGACTTTAGCAATATTTCTTCGAGAATTTCAATATATTCAAGTAATGACAATTATTCTGGTGAATATATGACCAATCCAACAATAGATGAAAAATTTACGGATGTGACACATGGGCCCGTAACGGTAAAAAGGCACGCAATAATTGGAGCTGGATCAATAATATTACCAAATGTAACGCTTGGGATTGGCTCTTGCGTAGGTGCGTTATCGCTCATTAAGGATAACTGTGAAGATTTCGGAATCTATGCTGGATCTCCAGCAAAGTATATAAAACAAAGGTCAAATAAACTTCTTGAACTAGAAAAAGATTTTACTAAATGGACGCTTCTTCGTCAGAGCATTTAGTGATGCTTTTGGATATTGAATAATACATCTCACTCCTTTTATAATGTATTTGATAGTTTTTGTATATTCACCTTCAAGTAATGATGCTTTTATTATTTTTCCATAATAAAACCATACTATTTCAGCAAACTCATTATTACATTTTTTTTTACCTATTATTTTTTTCCAGACATGCGCTGCCTTCTCACCTAGAATATATTGATGGGCTTTCGATTTCATTGAAAAAATGCCACCTTGATGAACGCGGTATACTGACATCTTCTTATCTATAAAACCAATCTTTCCTTTATCGGCAAGTGTCACCCACAACGGCCAGTCTAAAACAACACTATCAACTGAAAAATCTTGAATGAATTTATCATAGTTACGGAATAAAACAGTATTTGCACAAATAAAATTTCCCTTGCAAATATCACTCACAGATGACGTTTTCTTAATCTCACGATTCCATTGTTCTGATAATTCTATCTTTTTTTCATCAACGATAACTTCTCGATGGAAACACATTGAGCATTCATTATTTGCTTCAAGAAAATCAACCTGTAATTGTAATTTTTTTTTGTCTAACCAATAGTCATCACCTTCAAGCCATGCAACATAGTCGCCATCACATTGAGACATTGTTTGCTTGCAGTTTTCCCTTACTCCGAGATTTTTCTCCGGCAAAAGAAGCTTTATCTTATCAGGAAACTTATTTTTATATTCCAAGCAGATTTTTCTTGTACTATCCGTTGAGCAGTCTTCGCCAATAACCAATTCAAAAGGAAACAATGTCTCTTGCATCATCACACTTTCTATAGCCTGAGTAATAAAATTTTCATGATTATAAGTAATCATGAAAACACTTATCTTTGGCATCTCATTTAAACCTTCTTTCATATTTTTTATTTTCCCTCAATTAAATCATCATATATATCAGCTATCTTTTTTTTAAAGGCAACTTTTCCATACTTCTCCACTACGGTTTGTCTTATTGTTTTCGGGTCAAATTCAACCTCATGTGTTTTAATTTTTATTATTGCATCTGCTATAGCTTTAAAATCTCTAATGCCGACAAGGATACCATTCTCTGACCTCATATTGTCTTCTGCACCACCATGCCTCGTTGTTACTACGGGCTTTCCTGAAACCATGGCTTCCAAAATTGAAACTTGAAAACCTTCCGCAATACTAGAAGAAACAAATACGTCACATTTATTATAATATCTTGGCATATCAGTTCTCGCAACCGTGCCTACAAAAGAACAGTATTTTTCAATCTTTAATTCCTTTAAATGAGCGCTATAATTTTCGTCACCCCAGACACCATTTCCAATTATTGTCGCATGAATGTCTTCGTGTCCAGCATCAATAATCTCCCTAATTGATTTAAAAAATGTTTGCAAGTCCTTAATATAAGAAGCGCCAGCAACAATTAATATTTCAAATAGTTCATTACTATTTTTTTCATCAGAAATATTAAAGAGTTCATCATCAACCATATTCCCGATGACTATTGGGTCACATTTAATTCCGTGCATAAGTATCGCTCTCATCTTATCAGTGCTAAGCGAATTAACCAGATTTACACCTTCAAAAGCCTCAAAAACCTTGTCTTGCAAAAACTTTGAAAAATCATGCAATAAAAACATCATATGCTCGGATAATACCACGGGGACTTTGAATTTTTTTCCGAGATAATGTGCAACTATACCACCATAAATTGACGAATGCGCATGAATAACGTCTGGCGACCATCCATTTTCAATGATTTCATCTAAAATTACTTCGTATGACCAAACCATTCTCTGATAATTATCAATTTCAGGATCTAGCTGACAATAGTCGTAATAAAAATATAGTCCCTCTGGATTCTCCAGCCTATTATTAATACTATACGAAAATCCTTCTCCATTAAGTTCTTTCCGATGTCCATACAAAATCTTAACATCAAAATCAGGAAGCATTACATTACTTTGCTCTTGGAAAAAAGTTCCAACAAGAGGCGATTTTCTACTTGGATAAGCAGATGGAATTACCAAAATCTTAGGCCTACCATCATCTCTAAGGTTTAAAACACTTCTTAAAGGTAAATTTTTAAAATATTTATCTCTACTTTTTTTTAATATTTTTCTTATCTGATGGCGCTTACTGTTCTTAATTTTCCACCATCGAATTACTTTTTTTAATGATATCTGATACAGTTTTACTACGATTTTTCGTCTAGAACTATGAACTGGAATAATATACCCCCTCACAATGAATCTAAAAAATTTATATATTTTTCTCATATGTAATTTATTTCAAAATCTACCAACCTATTGCTATTGATTTACTAACATATCCATCCTTATTATCATTCCCTTCACCATCTCATATTTATCATCATGAAAATCTTTCAAAACAAAACGGGCTGTCAATTATCTTTAATATTCACAGCTAGTCAAGAAAAGATATAAACATTGAGAAGTCCAGGAAAAACAGCACACTAGCCAGTTATTGTGCACAGCATTAATCTCTATTTTCGATAGATATGATTGGATTGGAATTTATTATCCCCCATATTTTTTTTTCATTATAAACGTTTATTTTCTCTACATCTTTCATTGAATCAAAAATTTCATACTCTACAAGAGATTCCTGTGATCCACAGCTTAAGGACATATCATAAAAGCCCTCATTCAGAAGCATTTTATTTTTTATAACAATCTCAACAACACTATCTTTTTTTAAAAAATTCAACTCAAGGGGCTTATTTGAATACAGGCTATGCATTCCAAATAAATTTTCTTTTGAATTTGTTGTGAATAATAAAGAAAATACTGGATTTTTTACGTCAATATTTAGCTTAATTGTAAATTTAACAGTAAAATCTTCATCTGATTTAAGGGTTGTTGTTTCATTGTTTTCATGATTTAAAATTGTATAATCTAAAATTTCAGCTTTCCCACTCTTGAATCTTGAAAAATCATCAACTTCTGATTTTCCATTTTTTTTACTTTTTGAAGCTAATAAGTTTTTCCTTTCTTCATCATGAATATTTTCATACAAATATTTCGTAGCCACTTCATCAGCTTTTCCAGTATGACTTATTTTTCCATCTCTCAATAACAAAGCCCTATCGCAATAGCTCTTAATAGTACTAATATCGTGCGAAACCAGAATAACTGTTTTACCGGCCTCGCGATATTTTTTAAATTCATTCAAGCATTTTGATTGAAAATTACTATCACCCACTGCCAGCACCTCATCCATGAGAAGAATTTCCCTGTTGGCATGAATTGAAACAGAAAATGCCAGACGCACTTGCATGCCAGAAGAATAATTTTTGAGTTTTTGATCAATGAACCTTTCCAATTCCGAAAAAGCCACAATGGAATCAAACTTTTCATCAATCTCTTTTTTCGTCAGCCCCAAAACCGTCGCATTAAGATAGACATTGTCCCGACCAGAAAGTTCCGGATTAAACCCAATCCCCAATTCCAGAAACGGCGAAATGCGTCCATCGATTTTAACGCTACCCCGGTCAGCTTGATAAATCCCCGCCAAGATTTTTAGCAAAGTGCTTTTCCCGCTTCCATTGCGTCCAATAATCCCAAAAAATTCTCCCTTTTTCACTTCAAAAGAAACGTCGTCGAGAGCCTTAAATTCCTCGTAGCCCTTGTTGCCTTTGAAAGCATTGACCGCCGCACCCCGAAGACTGCTCACCTTTTCATGAGGAATACGGAAAGTCTTGCTAACTCCTGATACTTTTATGGCTATGTTTGAATCCATGGTTTTATATATCTCAATTTCTGAATTATAACAATGTTTCATTTTGTTTATCTTGAAACATTTCCAACTCTTTTTTTGTTAAAAGTTTCGTCTCTGAAACTTTTTTCATTAGCCCAAAACTTGGGCGATATGATAATCCGACATATTCTATCTTCTTTCCCAGTTTTATAACTTTTTCAACAGCAGGAAGCAAGTCGGTATCTGAACTAATCATAATTATCGAATCAGTGACATCTTCATAAGCGTCAATAACCATGTCAATTGCAAGTTTAACATCAACTCCCTTTTCATGATAGACCCCATCATTTTTCATCATATATCCACGAACTAATTTGACTCCTTGTTTTGCTAATTCCGCGAAGAGCTTCTGTTGACTGGATACTATTTTTTGACTCTGCGCTGGATTGTTCTTATCAAACTTAGCAACACCAACATAATATCTAATTTCTAATAAGTCTCTGCCATTAGCTAGCCATTCAGCAATTTTTCTGTACTGATATTTTAATGTCCCATGTATTTCAACATTTTTATTTTTAAGAATGTGATAAAAGTTACTACCATCAAACATAACCACTACTCTTTCTTTTTTATTTTTCATATTTTTTATACAAAAACCCGCCCTTATCCGAGGATAGGAGCGGGGGTTTTAGCTATTTCAATATTAGCATATTCTGAAACTACTGTCAACACCTGAAAAAACACCATCAAAATTTGACCTCCAACACTTTTTATAATTTTTTTTATAAAATTTTCTTTCATTTTATCTCCCACTGCCAACACCTCGTCCATCAGCAATATTTCGCGGTTGGCGTGGATGGAAACGGAAAAAGCCAGACGAACTTGCATGCCGGAGGAATAATTTTTGAGTTTCTGATCAATGAAACGCTCGAGTTCGGAAAAAGCCACAATTGAATCAAATTTTTTGTCGATTTGCTTCTTAGTTAGTCCCAAAACAGTAGCGTTGAGATACACATTGTCGCGACCAGAAAGTTCTGGATTAAAGCCTATCCCCAATTCCAAAAATGGAGAAATTCGCCCATTGATTTCAATCTTTTTCTCGGCTTTCCGAAGGTTCAACCTTCGGTGCTCCGAAGGTTGAACCTTCGGGGATACGTCTTCGTCAGGTTGATATATCCCAGCCAAAATTTTCAAGAGCGTGCTTTTCCCGCTGCCGTTGCGCCCAATGATGCCAAAAAATTCCCCCTTTTTCACCTCAAAAGAAACATCGTCAAGAGCCTTAAACTCTTCGTAACCCTTGTTTCGCTTGAAAGCACTCACTGCCGCACCGCGCAAAGAAGAAACCTTCTCATGAGGGATTTTAAACGTCTTGGAGACGTGAGAGACAGAAATTGCAATGTCTTTTTCCATTTTGAAATAATTATTCAGTTACGGTTATTTTCTAATAAAGTATCCTCCAGACTTAGGACTTCCAACAAATTCAACAAGACCATCTTCTTTCAATTTTTTAATCCATCTCTCAATTGTTTTTTGCGGAGCGATGCCTGCTTTCACCATTTGACTGGTTCGCTTACCTGGATTATTGGAAATATAATTTTTCAGTTTTTTTACTCCCTCAGCTACCCCCTCAGTTACTCCCTCAGTTACTCCCTCAGCTACCCCCTCAGTTACTCCCTCAGTTTGCCTTATTTTTTTAAAAGAAACTACAAAAGCACCTGAGGCATATGAGAAAACTGGATCAGGATTTCCGTTCTTTCGACACAATTCAAGCATCCGCTGAAAACCAGTTCCCCAGTTTTCAATCAAGCCATACTTATGAAAAATACGCATAATGAGCTTATTACGCAAAACACTGCGTGCACGTTTATAGATTTCAGCAATATCAACCTCCTTAGGCAAAAGCCCAGGACTCCAGATTTCAATTCTATCATCAAAAATCCTTATTTGCACATTGCCCGAATCATTGTAATCGCGATGAACGATTGCATTCATAATGGCTTCCCTTAAGGCATCAAGAGGATAATCCCAAATTTCATCATGCTGGACCTTTCCGCTAATAGCAATTCTCTTATTAATATGCCGTTGAATAAATAACATGATCTCTTCTGGCACCGAAAGAAGAGGGCCATCAAATTCTTTCTCATCAATAAATTCCACTGATCTTAAACCCTTAAATCGAGCTGCCTTAATGATTGCATTGTGAAATTCAATATTTTTTTCCACAAAACACAGAAAAATACCATAGGAAACTTTTCCATCTTTTTTTGCCAAATTTGGTGCTTTTTTCTTAAATTTATTCCACAAATCTTGATCGAATTTAACCTGTTTTGCTATTTTTGCATCAATATAATGTTCATCAAAATCTGGCAATGTATATTTTTTTATCAATTCTCTTACCTCAGTTTGAGACATTTTTTGATTTGTTTTTCCCACTCGCATATATGCCTTTTCAAAGGCAAACACTGGTTTGTTGTCAGATTCAGAAACTTCTATCTCCACAATTTCCCCAAGACCAAATGTTTCAACATTTATTGATGGATATAATATTGGATCAGTATTGTTTTTTATTTTATTTGCAAAATCCTCAATTGTATTTTTTCCAATTTGAATCTCATTTATAGTGCCATCATCCCTCATACCAATAATAACCTTGCCACCTTTTTTATTGGCAAAAGCACAAAGGCTAATAATAGCCTCTTTCCACTCTGAAAAAGAGCTTTTGAATTCTAATTTTTCTGATTCTATTTTTTCCATATTTATCAGTATATCATAAATAATCCGATTTACCATGCGGAAAAAGCCAAACGCACTTGCATGCCGGAAGAATAATTTTTGAGTTTCTGATCAATGAAACGCTCGAGTTCGGAAAAAGCCACAATGGAATCAAACTTTTTGTCGATTTCCTTTTTGGAAAGCCCCAACACCGTAGCGTTGAGATACACATTGTCTCGACCAGAAAGTTCAGGATTAAAACCAATTCCCAATTCCAAAAATGGAGAAATCCGCCCATCAATCTTGATGCTGCCTTTGTCGGTTTGATAAATCCCAGCCAAAATTTTCAGCAATGTCGATTTGCCACTGCCATTTCGCCCAATGATGCCAAAAAATTCTCCCTTTTTCACTTCAAAAGAAACGTCGTCAAGGGCCTTAAACTCTTCGCAACCCTTGTTTCGCTTGAAAGCACTGACTGCTGCACCGCGAAGAGAACTCACCTTTTCGTGAGGAATTTTAAAGGTTTTTGAGACGTTTTTAACTGAAATGGCGATATCTGAATCCATGATTTTTACTCTTATCCTGTCTTTAATTTCGAATTTTGAATTTTGAATTTCGAGTGAATTTCTAATGATTTAAATTTTGAAACAATATTTCTATTAAGGCATTTAACCCCTTAAAGTTGAGATTATCTTTCCAAATATTAAGGTAAGCTCTTGAGTCTCCTTCCATAATAGTCTAGCATCTTTTGCGCATTCAGGACAAGCAATTGAAATCATATGAAGCCAGTATTTACTCTCCTGGGCTTCTTTTTTACAAATATGAATTTTATTTTTGAAATCCTTCTGTGAGCTAGCAGCGTTTGCTTCCATATAATTAGCTCCGACACTCGTGGCTGATCTGATTAACTGAGAGATGAGGGGTCTTGTAATTGTATCTTGAGGAATTTTTTGGCAAAATAAAATAACTTCGCCTCCAAATTTAGAGGTTCGAACTTCTAAATCATAACTTTTTTTGCTTTCTCCTATTTCAACCATTGATTTTATTCAAAATTGATTCAAAATTCGAAATTCAAAATTCAAAATTAAAAAAACACCGCTCCTCTAAGGGAGGAGATTTTTTCATGCGGAATTTTAAACGTCTTGGAGACGTTTTTGACTGAAATGGCGATATCATTGTTCATACTTAACTAATTTTCAATAATCAATTTACAATTTACATTGAATTTTCAATAATCAATTTTCAACTCAAAATCACAAAATACCAATTTTCAAATACTTCACCTTGATTTAATAATTTTCAATAATCAATTCACAACCTGCCTGCCGGCAGGCAGGTTTACATTGAATTTTCAATAATCAATTTTCAACTCAAAATCACTGAAATACCAATTTTCAAATACTTCACCTTGATTTAATAATTTTCAATCCTTTAAAATACTAATTTTCAATTATCCAAATTTTCAGTTACGATCTTTTTATCAAGTGAGTTTACTATTTTCTGAAATATCATCGTGAGTTCTT
>CAILTR010000022.1 GCA_903837175.1 uncultured bacterium | reverse complement strand
TTACCTCCAAAAATAATTCAACACTTGGTTCATCCCTGCATTAAAATTAACGAGAAGCTTTTCCCAAAACGAAACTAAATAATGTTTCTGCTCAATTTTTGGCGTGAAAAAATATTGCCCATCAACTTCCCGCACGGTTTCCGCCCCCAGTACCATCGGCTGACCTTTCAATAACGCAATCTTCACCAAATCATTTTTAATATTCAAAATCTTATTTTCCCTTTTAATTTCAATACTCCTACTAACTTCTTCGCCCATACCTTCATTCCTATTTTGAATTTCTAATGACTGGTTACTAATAACCGATGACGAAGAAGTTATCGTATCTTGACTCTTATTTGGAATTTGCGATTTGTCATTTGAAATTTTTTCTATCCAGTTCCACCCCTCTTCCCCCTTCTCATAAACCTCATCTTCGGCAATCGAAACTTTGCCGTGATCATATTTTATTTTGCTGGCGACTTTGCCATCAGGATAACGCAATTCAATTTTAGCTTTCTTATTATTTAATGAAAAACTTGAAAATTGGCGAGTAATTTCCTTGGTCTCCTTCTTTTTAAGCATCAACTTTTCGCTGATAGGATGATTCGCAAGCTTTTTAGTTCCAGTTGCAATGCTCCAACCTTTGAGATTTATTTTCTTTTTTGAATTATTCTTAACCGTTAAAGTTTCAAACTCGCTATCTTTGCCTTTCGGATTTGCATTGACGGAAATAAGTGAAACTTTTGGATGCGGAATTTTCTGAACTTCAACCTCGAACTCTTTTAAAACCTCCTCGCTCCCATCGGTTAATTTTACGCTCGCTAAATATTTTCCAGTGGCGAGATATTTATGCCTAGTTTTTAATAAATAACTTTTATGTCCATCGCCAAAATCCCAAACGACTTTTACGCTATCGCCATCACTATCGCCAGTTGAAATCGAAAAATCCGCATAAACATTAACGTAAATATTTTCAGCTTTTTTCAACGTGCCATACGGCTCACTGTTTAAAATATTTTCCGCCCCTGGGGTTAAAAATTTACTCCAGCGCCAACGGTTGCCATCGAAGTTATAGGAAAGGTTTTGCTTGCTACCGTCATACAAAGCTTTGGAAACCTCTTTTCCACTAGGATCAAAAAGAGTCACCCTTTCATCGCCAGAATTATTGAGCGCAAATTTAAAATCTTTTTTAAAAATCGCCAAATATTCTTTGGCTTTTATTAGAAAGCCTACCGGGAAAGTATACTTTCCCGTTTTTGAAGCATCGTGCAAGGTCCAGCCAGCTAAATCAACCTTTTCCGCCGTGCCATTATATAGTTCAATATATTCTTCATATTGAGCCTGAAAAGGATTAGGGAAAAGTTCCGTGATTTGAATTTTATCGGAGTAAACTTTTGGCGACTCAGGAATTTTTTCTGCGAGTTTTGAATTTTCTGCCCCAGGCGTTGACTCCTGTAATGTAAAATCCTGACTATTATCATTAGTGTTTTTACTGTTAAGCCTACCAATACTGCTTCCATCAAGAATTTTAGGAGCAAATCCCTTGCCATTGCCGAAAATAACTCTGTCCACAATATCAGGATCATCATCACCCCCAATTGCATCATCGCCTAGATATAAGGTATAGCCCTCGCTACTCCAAGTAAAAGATTCCTTCGTGCAAATTGCATCAGCCTTTTTTCGCAAACTTTCTGAAGCATCATCACGCACAATTAAATAATAACTCTTAGCTTTTATAACATTGCCACCTGGATACGAACCATCCGACATGTTTCCGAATCGCATAAGCAGGCTAGGTGAAGCCGCTACAGCCTTATACAAACGAAAATTATTAATTGCCAAATTAAAATCAATACCGGTTGGATTGTACAATTCAATCCAATCATCATTTCCCGTGGCATAAATTTCATTAATAATGATATCTCCCTCAGTAGCTTTAGCCTCTTCCATAGAAACAAAAAACACTGCCAAAAAAATTGGCAGTGCCAGTGATAAAAATACAACCGCGTATTTTATTTTTCTCTTTGTGTTCACGCGAAGTTTGCCCCTTGCAATTAAGTTCTATGGCTAAATTTGGTTCCTAGGGACTTAGTCCCCAGCTGGGGACTAAGTCCCTAGGAACACCCGAATTTTTTACGTTGGAAAATTTAAGCTCTGCTTTTTCCTTTAATCATATCCCCAAGCTCTTTCGTGTTTTGCAGCGAGTCGCGCTTTTGCATATTAAAAATGATACTCTTGATATGATACGGATCCGAAATTGTTCTAAAAACAAATTCCTTATCTTCAGCTGCCGTTTGGACTCTGACATCGCCGTAATTTATAATCGTGGGGAAAAAGCCAACAACTTCAGCGGTAATATCCTGCATCTTTGAATATTCCATTTCACTAACTCTGCGCGAAAACATCCCCTGTTGTTCAATATTCACGATCCGTTCAGTCGTAATTATCCAAACATCAAAATAATAATCAATCCAAATTAAAAAACCGTACACCCAAATAATTAGTAAAAAGAAATTTTCGAGAAAAGCTAAAAATTCCTTCGACTGCGAACCCATAAAATCTGGGAAAAATCTCGGGATATAGGTCACGGAAAAAAGAAAAATTACCGCCAAAAAAATCAACATTAAAAATTGTTGCAAAAGATAAAACCAATTTCGATGAAGCACTTTTACGATCTCTTCATTTTCCCCGACGCCCTTGAAATGAAATTTTGAAAAGCCATTAATCATAGAAAAGTCGCTGAAAAAATATTAGCTAGCGGGATTTGTCTAAATAAAATAAAGTTCGTAAAAAGCAGGACTAACATAACTGGCACAAAAATCGCCAACATAGTTAATTTTGAAAAGGCGCTGTAAGCATAGAAAACAATGTGAAACACAATAAAGACGCTCATCAGCGACATCGTAAAGAAAACGACTAAATAAAGAATTTGAAATATGGTAACGAGCATAGTTTTTTATAATGTCTTTGCGAGCATGTAATCATGCGTGGCAATCCAGAGCAATGCTACGTTCTGGATCAGTCACTCCGCCCTGGGCGGATAGCGATGACAAATTTTATTTCTATTTTATCTCTCTTATATCGCTACCGAATTTCATTAGACATTAGGCATTGGATATTAGAAATTTTTTTATATTTTTATTATAGCAGTTTATTCTGGTTCTCAACAGGTACCGGATAACCCATATGGAGAAAGCCACTGTCAGTTACGACGCGCCCCCTTGGCGTGCGAGTCAAGAAGCCAAGTTGAATTAAAAATGGCTCGTAAACATCTTCAATCGTTTCAATTTCTTCAGAAGTGGCCGCCGCAATCGTAGAAATTCCAACTGGCCCGCCCCCGAATTTTTTAATAATGGTTTCTAAGATAAAACGATCAGTCGGTTCAAGGCCTAAGTGATCCACGTCCATCATATCTAGGGCTTTTCTGGCAATGGCGCTATCGATTACGGGATGCTCATTAATCTGAGCATAATCCCGCACCCGCTTAATCATCCGATTACCCACGCGCGGAGTTTTGCGACTAGAGCGCGCAATTTCGCCAGAGCCACTTTCATCCAACTCAATGCCCAAAATTTTGCCGCTGCGAGAAATAATTTTTTTCATTTCCTCATCGTTATAAAATTCTAAGCGATGAATGGCGCCAAAACGATTACGCAGTGGGTTCGAAAGACTGCCTAATCTTGTCGTAGCGCCAATTAAAGTGAATTTTGGCAGGTCCAGCTGAAGCGTTCGCGCCGAAGGGCCCTTGCCGATAATGACGTCTAACTTATAATCTTCCATGGCTGGATAAAGTACTTCCTCAATTAATTTATTCAGCCGATGAATTTCATCAATAAAAAGCACGTCGCCATCTTGCAAGTTCGTCAAAATTGAACCCAGGTCGCCCACTCTTTCAATCGCTGGCCCGGAAGTAATTTTAATATTAACCCCCATCTCATTAGCAATAATATGCGCTAAAGTCGTTTTTCCAAGGCCCGCTGGGCCGTAAAGTAAGACATGTTCAATCGATTCGCCGCGTTTTTTGGCAGCGTCAATAAACATCTGCAAATTTTTGCGAATTTTTTCCTGCCCAACATACTCCGTCAGCCTTTGCGGCCTGAGGGTGTTATCCAAGGAGACATCTTCAACTTGTTCTTCGGAGTTGGTAATCATAGTTTAAATCACATAGCATGGAACATAAAGCACGTAGCATGCAGACGTGAGATAGTAATCAGTAAAACCCTTATGCATAGAAACACATAGAAATATGCTTCACGAAATATAATTGAAATTAATTGTTTTCTATTTCTACCATATTTCTATTATATCTCAACTTTATCTCTATTATATTCACCTTTCTTGAAACAAAAAACCATTTTCAACGTATTAATTATTATGGATTCTTGTTGCATGTTCTATGTTACATGCTATGTGTGAATTCTACCACCCCTTGACAAAAAATCCAAGCCGTGCTAGACTGCTCTATCGGGTGGAAAAAGAGCTCCGATTTGTTTTTTTTAAATTTTGTGCTTGTTGTCCTGTAGACAGCTGGGGGCTTCTATCTTTTGTCCTCAGTATCGGGTGCTTTTTTGTCCAGACATGGGTTGGGTGGTTTCGACTGCGCTCCTCCTCGACACTGCTCCTTCCCCGGGGGATCCGTTTCCTGGGACTTGTCTACAGAACAATCAACGCAAAACTTAGCAGTTGCTCCCGAAAAAACCTTCTCATTTATGAGAAGGTTTTTTGCTATTTATTTTTCAATAAAACAATATTGCAAAACCTCGCATATGCAAGAATTTGCAATACTTTTTAAACTCTTGAGACATATTCAAATAAAGTTATTCCATTTTTAACCTCATGATAAAATTCTGGGTCTAGTAGTTCCGTTTCTGACCATTGGCTTGGGGTTTTCAGCACCGCCTTGATTTGTAATTTTGGATTTAGCTTTTTCAATTCCAATTTAACCTCTTCCTTTTCATTAGTCAACACGAACAAATCAATGTCACTATTAAACATTTGTTCCCCTCTACTAGCTGAACCAAAAAGCACAATCTTTTTTGAGAATTTTTCAAGTCCAGAAATAACAGGTTTCAATTTATCCAAAACCAAATCTAGCTTGAATCTCTTGAGTTCAAGTGCGCTCTGATTAATTTGATAAAATTTCATATGACCCTTAACTTTTTTCTTGGCAAGCTTCTTTTCAATCAACAATTTCAAGATACCACTAACCGAAGCCTTACTACAGGCCACTTTTTTAGCTATCTCTTGCCCATAAAATTCACTTTCTGGGTAGTTCGACAGTAAGACGATGATTTTTTTCTCAAGTTTAGTCATTTTTGAACTTAAGTTTAATAGTTCTGAACTTAAGTTCATTTTAGCATGTCTTTAGGTTTTTGTCCAAATTAAACTATTGGAAGGTTTTTTGATATGAAAAAAGCGCAAGACAGAAAAGATTTTCCGCTTGCGCTAAGGTTGCCAACATTAAAGATGTGTCCACAGCGCCACAAGGAGCGCACTCATTGCCCCAACAACCAACAGCGCTCTTATTATCATTCCTGGGTTATTTTTGTGTTTTTGGATATTTCTCAAAACATCTTTAACTGCTAATTTAAAAACTTTCTGCATACTAAGAGATTTATCCTCCTCCTTTGCAGTGATATTACTAAGCCATCCCAATACTGGAAACATTGCAATAACTAATATCGCCATGATTCCTGCAACTTTCTTGACCTCCACCGGATAAAGATAATCCAGTTGCAACATGCCTATAAGAATTGCTCCCAGAATGATTCCAATTCCGAGTCCCCTCATTTCTTTCTTTATGTTCATTTTTCTCCTTTTTGTTTTAATTGATTTTATCTTCTCCATTTCTTGAAAGCACGAATTTTTCATACCCTCAAAGATGAAGGTCGACTTGAAAAGATTTCTCCTTTAAGTCGGCCCATTGCCTGATTTCTCTATTTAATCCCCGTCTCCCTGCTCCATTTTTCATAAAGCAAATCATTGTTTTCATAATATCCCTCTATAAATTTTGGGTGATTTTTAATTATATCCACCTCTTTATATCGGGAAAATGATTCGGTCAAAAGATTGATCGATTTAGCCACAACCTCCTTTGGAGTTAGCCAATATTTTGTATCGGCATGTGGTCTAACTTTTAAAGCTGACTGCGTGATTGTGGATGTGACATTTATAGATAAGCCTGAAACCCATTCAGGATATATTTTAATGTATGAATGGATATATTGTCTTAAAATAAATTTCGCCTCACAGAAAGATTCAATCACAAAAGGAGCATACCGATCTCCCGAACCTGCAATAATTGCAATTTTAAATTTCAATTTCGCTTTTCTTTGCAAATTCAGCTTGTGTATTTTTCGAATGCAATATTTCAAGAGATATTTGAAAGTGTTCACATTTGAATCATAAACATCATAAGGAATCGTATCCATGGGCTTTATATTCGGATAGCCCCTTGATTCAAATTTATCTACACCGATAGTGTGCAAAAAAACAACTTTTTGATATTTTCCGAAATCAACTTGTGCGAACACTGTTTCGATTTCTTTTTCATTTGTCAAATCACAGGTGACTTGTGAAAGAAAAGGTGATTCAATGGCGATTTTCTTATTTCTTAGAATTGCGATACAGTCAATTTTCTTATTGATTATTCTTCTACAAAATTCGCTACCAATTTCACCTGCCGCTCCAGCAACAATGATCAATGTTTTTAACTTTTTATTGTTACTCATAAATTTCAAAAAATTAATTCTTAGTTTTCTCTGTTTCGTCCTTTTGGACTCATCAGTACAGATACGCATCTGTAGACAGCGACGGAAATGCAAACGAGGTTGCATTTCCGGCGATTTTTGAGAGATCTGCTAAACTCCTTGTACATAAAAACTAATTCGCCCTATTTGCGAGGTGCGTTTTGTGCGCATTTGCGAAATCGGTGTCATAATACGTAAGCCAACTGATAATACTTTGCATATAAAGGAGTCTCATTTTGCCATCAAGCTTGACGACAATTTTCCATTGATCTTGCTTAACTAATTGTGCCAATATTTCCAAACTCCGCTCCTTTTTATGCCCACCTTCATCCTTCACACGAGAGAACTTGTAATCATCGGAAACAATTCTCTTTAGCTCATCATATGTGTAATGCGGGCATCTACACTGCGTATTCTTGTCTTTCGTTAAATAGCTTTCCATGATGACTAACTCCTGTGTTTTATGATTGATTATGTAATGAACTATAACAAGCAACTTTACACCAAGCTTGACAAGTTTGCTATTTTTGTGTTATATTTTATTTATAAGTAAAATATTTTTTTACTATTAAGCCTCAAAATATCGCCTTATGTCTTTAGTTAAGCCTAAAAATATTGAAGAGAATTTGCTTTTTTTGCTAAAAATGGGGCCTCAAAAATGCCTTGATTTGGTGGCTAAAATCAAAGAAATTCGCCCTCAAACGACCAAGCAAGCCGTTTACTGCGCTTTGCGAATTTTGCGAGATCAGGAAAATATCATCATCGCTAAAGGGACTGCCTCCTTGAATCTTTCCTGGCTCAATGAAATGACCAACTTTTTTGAGAGTGCAAAAGGAAGCTATGTTAAAAATTCTAATGATGGTAGCTTTCTCAGACTTGCAGACAAGGAAAGAATCAAATATTATTTTCAAACAGTTGAAAAAGCTGACATCTTTTGGACGCATGCCACTTATGTTTTGATTGAGCAACTTATCGATAGAGAGCCAGTTTTTTTCTACAACCCGCACGAATGGTTCTTGCTGGCTCGCAACAAAAATGAGCAAGCACTCATTGATTCATTTACCCACAAGAATCATCCCTTCTTGCTGACCGCCGGAGGTAGCACTCCATTGGACAAGCACATCGCTTCCGGCTTCGACGGAACCAAAAGTCAATACAACATGCTTGCCAAACCAATGTTCAAGGAAAACAATTACTATTTGAACATCTTTGGTGATTTTTTGATTGAAGTTTGGCTGGACAAAGAAATTGCCGATGAAGTTGAAAAACTTTATCAAACCGCTACCAGC
>CAILTR010000021.1 GCA_903837175.1 uncultured bacterium | reverse complement strand
ACTCAAAGTTTGAAAATTTGGATTTAAGTCATTTATTAGTCATTAGGATTTAGTCATTAGACATTAAAAACTAAATTTGAATCACTACTCCATATTAAAAATCCAGCAACATTAAAATCAGTCTATCTTAAGATTATGTCTGCTATGATGTTTTCTCGCGACTCGCACGCGGGCGATTTCTTTTTCGATGGCGGCAGCCACGCGCGCATACTCCTGCTCACCGAGAGAAACTTTTTCATGTTTAAGTTGCTCAGCTCTTTTTACGGCCTCCTCAGCGCGCGCCAAATCAATTTCGCCAGCCACTTCAGCCGTATCAGCCAAGACCACCAAGCTGTTATCATTAAATTCTAAAAAGCCACCTGAGGTTGCCAACAGCGTTTCCACACCTCCAACCTTAATCATAATCTCGCCAGGTTTGAGCGATGCAATATAGCTCCGATGCCCAGGCAGGATAGTCACTTGCCCATCCGAAACCGGCAAAGTCACCTGGTCGATTTCCTGTTCGAACAAGTTTTTTTCGGGAGTAACGATTTTAAATTTTATTCGTAAGCTCATAAAATTAATTTTCAATTTTCAATTCACAATTTTCATTGAATTTTCAATTTTCTTCGCCATCCGGCGAATTGGAAATTAATTCATTGAGATTTTATTGGAAATTGATCATTGGTAATTGTAAATTACGAAATTAAAAATTTTTACTTTTTAATTTCGTCAATGCTTCCTTTCATATAAAAGTCTTGTTCCGCCACCTCATCTAACTGTCCATCCAGAATCATTTTGAAACCGCGAATAGTATCAGAAAGTTTTACATATTTTCCAGGCGCACCAGTAAATTGCTCCGCCACGAAGAACGGTTGAGAAAGATATTTCTGAATTTTGCGGGCGCGCGCGACGGTAACTTTATCTTCATCAGAAAGTTCTTCCATCCCCAAAATCGCGATGATGTCTTGCAAATCTTTGTATTTTTGCAAAACTCTTTGAACTCCGCGAGCCACGTTATAATGCTCATCGCCGACAATATTCGGATCAAGAATGGTAGAGCTTGAATCCAAAGGATCAACCGCTGGATAAATTCCAAGTTCAGAAAGTCCCCGCGAAAGCACAACCGTTGAATCGAGATGTCCGAAAGTCGTCGCTGGCGCTGGATCAGTTAGGTCATCGGCCGGCACATAAACGGCTTGCACAGAAGTGATTGAACCATTTTTAGTTGAAGTAATTCGTTCCTGAAGTTTTCCCATTTCTTCCGCTAAGGTTGGTTGATAACCTACCGCTGAGGGAATGCGTCCCAACAGCGCTGACACTTCCGAGCCGGCCTGCGTAAAACGAAAAATATTATCTACGAAAAGTAGCACATCTTTATTTTCCTTATCTCGAAAATATTCTGCCATCGTCAAAGCTGAAAGCGCCACGCGTTGACGAGCTCCTGGCGGTTCGTTCATTTGCCCAAACACTAAAGTCGTTTTATCCAACACGCCTGATTCTTTCATTTCATGAAAAAGATCATTACCTTCACGCGTGCGTTCGCCCACTCCCGCAAACACCGAAAAGCCACCGTGCTCTTGCGCAATGTTGCGAATAAGCTCTTGAATCACCACGGTCTTGCCTACGCCAGCGCCACCAAAAAGTCCAACTTTTCCACCTTTCACGAAAGGACAAATCAGATCGATAACTTTAATCCCAGTTTCAAAAATTTCCGCTTCGGTTGACTGCTCCGAAAATTTCGGCGCCTCGCGGTGAATTGGATCTTTCTTCGGATTTACTAAATTCGGCTTGCCATCAATCGCCTCACCCAAAAGATTAAACATGCGTCCCAGGGTTTCTTGTCCCACTGGTACTTGAATTGGCGCGCCCGTGTCGACAACTTCCATCCCGCGCCGCAGTCCATCCGTTGCGCCCATTGCCACTGCCCGCACTTTTCCAGAGCCCGTGTGTTGATGCGCCTCCAAAACCAACTTCTTAGGGACTAAGTCCCCAATTAGGGACTTAGTCCCTTGCTCGGTTTCCTGATCGAAATCAAGATTTATTTCCAGCGCGTTATAAATTTCCGGCAACTTGCCCTCAAATTGCACGTCGACGACGGGGCCGATGATTTGGATGATTTTTCCGATGTTCATATGTTTAGCTTTTTAGGCTTTAGCTTCTTAGCTTCTCAGCCGTTTATCAATTAATTATAAAATTTATGAGATTTAAAAGTTTACGAATTTTGCTTTATAAACTTTATGAACTTTACAAATTTATTTATTTGTCATCTTGAGCGTAGTTTCTCCTGCCTTGGGCGGGAGAAACGAAGTCGAAAGATCTGGGCTCAGATTCCTCGATTTCGTTCGTTCTCCTTGCAGTCGAGCTCACTTCACTCGGAATGACATAGGGATTTTTTCCCTTTCAAACCCCCTCATCCATCCGTGGCTTCATTAAGCCATAAACAGAGCAAGAATTTCGATAGCCTGCCCGCCACGATATTCCATTTCGGGTGGGTGCTTGACAAAATGGGGATTTGGGAGTATAATTTAAAGTTAGTAAAAATCAACGAATTTTTCATAATAACTAGTTTTTTAAAAGGAGCACAATATGAGTTGGCTAGACCCCATTAATGAAAATGACGAGAAATTGAGGAATCTGCTCCTCTTTAAGTTCTACGGAACTAATAAAGATGTGCAAAATTCGGCTCCAATTTTTTTGGTGATATTGGTTATTGTGATTATAGCTCTGATTGGATCACTTTTCTTAGTCAAATAGTAATCCCCCATCGCCAAGCCATTTTCCAGCACTTACACAAACCCAATATGTTGTTAAGTGCTGTTTTTATTTCCCCAACTTGCACATCCTCAACAACTAAATTTTCAAATCTACTCTCAGCATTTAATTTTTTAAACATCTGAACCACTGATTAGCACTTGATTTTTCTGATTGCACTGAGTTTTATTTTAGAATCAGTGTAATCATTTTTATCATGGGTTAATCAGTGGTTCTGACATTATTTTTTGTCTTTGCGAGGATGTACTCATCTGAAGCAATCCAGAGCGGAGCATAGCCACTTATTTTCCACTCCGCCAAGGGCGGATCGCGATGACAGCCCTATTTTTTACCTCAGTGTAATCATAAAAATCAAGTGCTAATCAGTGGTTCTGACTATTCCAACGCTGCCCTCCCCGCACTTATCTCAGCTATTTCCTGCGTGATCTTTCCTTGTCTGATTTGATTGTATGCCAGGGTCAAATCTTCAGACATCTCGCCGGCGGCATCGGTAGCACTTTTCATGGCGACCATGCGGGCGCTGTGTTCGGAGGCAGAAGATTCGAGGACGGCGTGGAAAAGCTGCATCTCAATCAAGCGCGGGAAAATAAATTCCAAAACCTCCTGGGGACTTGGCTCAATTTTATATTCAACCTTCGGCCCAACGAGTCCATACTGCTTTGCTACCACATCCATTTCGGCAATTTGTTTTTCGATGTCGATTTTTGAAATCGGCAGAATTTGGCGAATCCGAGTTTGTTGGGTTACAGCGCTAACATAGTCCGTATAAACAATAACTACCTTATCATATTTTTTCGCTAAATACGCTTCCATTACAATTTTCGAAAGCGGTTTAATATCACCCGCGACTGCAAAACTGGCGCCATCGGAAAAAGCGGCGATAATATTTTTTCCAGTTTTTCTCACCATCGCTTCACCTTTTTTTCCAATCGTAATGAAATCAACAACTAGGTCTTGGTCAGCCAAGGCTGATTGAATTTTTTTATTTCCGATTCGATTAATTCTCAATTTCGCTGGATTAGCAATTTCTTCTTTGATTTTCTTGGCAATTTGGGTATTGAAAGATCCGCAAAGCCCCCTGTTTGAAGTTACCACAATCATCAACACATTTTCCACGGGCCGAATTTCCAAAAAACCAAAGCCTGAAAATTCTTCGAAAGCCTTCGAAAGATTGGTTAGCACGCTCCAAGCCGCATGAGCATAGGGTCTGATTGCCAGCACGCTTGCTACCGCTCGGCGCATTTTCGCAGCCGAAACCATCTCCATCGCTTTGGTGATTTTTTTAGTGGAATTGATTGATCTGATTCTACGTTTGATATCTAATGAAGAGGCCATATATATTTACAGATTTGCACGAATTTATTACTGATTCTCACGGATCACGGATTTATTATTAAGAATCATCCGTGATTAGTGTTTATCCGTCAATCATCCGTGTTCATCAGTTTGAGATTACCTTAAGCAAACAAAACAAACTTATTTAGCATAGATTTCTTTATAATCACGAATCGCTTTTTCCAACGCTACCACAACTTCATCGGACAATTCTTTCTTTTCGGCAATCAGGGTGATCACTTCCTTGGCGGATGAATCGAGATATTTGTGAAAATCTTTTTCCCAGTTGCGAATTTCTGCAACTTCTACGTCATCCATAAAGCCGTTGGTCAGCGCATATAAAATCGCCACTTGGTGCTCAACTGCCATTGGTTCGTATTGACCTTGCTTTAAAACCTCTACTGATCTTCGCCCGCGTTCGATTTGAGCGCGAGTTTTTTCATCCAGGTCAGAGCCAAACTGCGAGAAAGCTTCCAACTCACGAAACTGTGCTAATTCCAAGCGCATTTTTCCAGCTACTTTTTTCATCGCTTTAATTTGCGCTGAGCCTCCAACGCGAGAAACGGAAAGTCCCACGTTCACGGCTGGACGAATGCCTTTGTAGAATAAATCTGATTCCAAAAAGATTTGGCCGTCGGTAATCGAAATTACATTGGTTGGAATATAGGCGGAAACGTCGCCAGCTTGAGTTTCAATAATTGGCAGGGCCGTCATTGAGCCGCCACCAAAATCCTCATTAAGTTTAGCACTGCGTTCTAAGAGCCGCGAATGCAAATAAAAAACATCGCCCGGATAAGCTTCACGTCCTGGCGGCCTTTTTAAAATCAAAGAAACTTGACGATAAGCCCAAGCGTGACGAGAAAGGTCATCGAAAACCACCAACACATCCTCTCCTTTGTCCATAAAATATTCTCCCAAAGCGCAACCTGAATAGGGCGCAATAAATGAAAGGGCGGCGCTATCCGAAGCTCCAGCCACAATCACGGTCGTATACTCCATCGCACCTTTCTTTTCCAGTTCGCCCACGATGCGCGCAATCTTACTTTCTTTCTGACCGATGGCGACATAAATGCATTTCATGTTCTGACCTTTTTGGTTGATGATAGTATCAACCGCAATCGCAGTTTTTCCAGTCTGACGGTCACCAATAATAAGTTCACGTTGTCCACGTCCAATTGGAATCATTGCATCAATCGCTTTGATTCCAGTTTGCACTGGTTGATGAACTCCTTTGCGAGTGATCACACCCGGCGCAATTTTTTCAACAGGATAAAATTTTTCTGCCACAATATCACCTTTGCCATCAACTGGAATTCCAAGTGGATCAATCACACGTCCAATCATTTTGTCCGAAACTGGAATCGACAAAACTTTGCCAGTGGCTTTCACTTCGTCGCCTTCTTTGATGTCAAGATAACTTCCCAAAACCATCACACCCACACGGTCTTCTTCCAAGTTCAGTGCCACGCCAATTTCCCCATTTGGGAATTGAACCATTTCGCTGGCCATCAAATCAGACAGTCCCGAAATCCTGGCGATTCCATCTCCCACCTCAATCACCTTGCCAACTTTTTCCGTTGACACCTCATTCTTAAAACCTTCAATCTGTTTTTTCAATTGCTCGACAATAAAATCTTTATTCATAATGTTTATTTAAGTTTAGTTAAATTTATCTTACTTATTCCCCACTAAATTACTAATCTCTTACGAATATACTAATACTAAATTTCAGATTCGTATTTATGTCATCTTGAGCGTAGTTTCTCTGCCCCAAGCAGAGAAACGAAGTCGAAAGATCTGAGCTCAGATTCCTCGATTTCGTTCATTCTCCTTACAGTCGAATTCACTTCACTCGGAATGACATGAGGAGTTTTTCTTTTCGAACCTCCTCCTCTATCTGTGGCTTTCTTGAGCCATAAACAGAGCAAGAATTTCGAACTAGTTGACAAAATAGTGATTTGGGAGTATAATTAAGTGTTTTAGTGAAAATCAACTAATTTTTTAAAACAATCTACCTTAATAAAAAAATAATAGACCCATGAAAAATCCTAAGAGGACATACGGCAAGGCTTTTTTGGTGACCTTTTTGCTGATCATATCAATAATCAGCAAAAGTGCCATTCCCGCAATTTCCCAGAATGGCGACAACATTTTTGTATCATTATCCTTACTGGTAGCGGCCATTTTCTCCGTCATTTCTGGCGGACTAAGTATGGCATTGTTCTTTGCTTTTTGTTTGTTAGGGTTTAGCACGCCCCCTTCAGCGCACGCAATCTTTTTTTATTTTTGGGTAGCCATCACCTTTTCGCTCGGCATGTTCTATGTCGCAGCTGAAAAGCAAACTGCCACACAATAGACCAGACCAAGCTGCGAAAGCTCATTATTAAAGAGTCAAACGACTTTAAGATAATGGGCTTTTATTTTTTTCAAAAGAACACGTATCTGAACCACTGATTAGCACTTGATTTTTCTGATTGCACTGAGTTTTATTCTTGAATCAGCGAAATCATTTTTATCATGTGATAATCAGTGGTTCTGACTATTTAGCTAACTCTTTTCTAAGTTTCTCCAGCTGTCCGCCCACACTGGCATCCATCACCTCATCCCCAACCCTTATTACAATTCCGCCTTTGATATTTTCATCAACCACAATTTTCAGCTCAACCTTTTTGGCACCATATTTTCTTTGCACAAATTGCTCAATTTCTTTGACATTCAGATTTTCCACTTTTTGACTGGTTGTTATCTGCGCCACCACAATCTCATTTTTACTATTATACAAATCAGAAAATTTTTCCATAATTTTGTCAGCGTTTTTCAGTTGTCCGTCACTTTTGAGTTGCTCGGCAAATTTGGCAAGCACATCCAAAACTTCCTGCTCGGATTTTCCGTCGGTCAGGTCTAGTAAGGTTTGGGCGTATTGTTGAGTTGAAATTTTCATTATTTTACAGTTTTTAATTTTGAATTTCCAATTTTGAATTTTGAATCAATTTTGAATTATTTAATGTTTCAAACATTCCATCATTAAGATTTTATTCGAAATTCAAAATTCATAATTCAAAATTTCTAGCCATTTATTGCCCTATCAATAATACCCTTATCTTTCTCACTGTCCATCTTTTCTCCAATCACTTTCCCTGTCGCAGTGATCACGAGTTCGGCGATTTGACTTTTGATTTCCTGCAGCATCTGGTTTTTTTCTTGCTCAATTTTCTTTCCAGCATCGGCTAAAATCTTTTCAGATTGATTTTTCGCTTCAACAATAATTTCTTCCTTATTCTGCTTAGCAATTTCTTCGGCCTTGGTTACAATTTCCTGCGCTTGCTTGCGCGCCTCAATCAAGACAGTTTTTTCTTGCTCAGCGATTTCTAAAATCTTTTTGCCAGCGCTTTCCGCATCCGCCATGCCTTTTTCAATTTTGTCTGTCCGCTCCTGCATCATTTTCAGCACTGGCCCATAGGCAAATTTTTTCAGCACAAACAGCACGATGCCGAAATTCACCAACTGGGCAATAATCAATTTGAGGTCGATGTGAAATGTTTTGATAAGTTCTTCCATAAATTTACTATGTCATCCTGAGCGAAGTTGTGTAATCACAACGAAGTCGAAGGATCTGAGTTATATTTGATTATACAAATCTTCCCACTTAGGATTTATTTTGTTTATTAAATCTTCTTTCTTTTGTCTTTTCCATTTCTTTAATTGCTTTTCTCTCTCCAATGCACTCATCACATTTTCAGTCTGCTCAAAATATATCAATTTATCTATATTATATTTTTTCGTAAAACCTTCCACGACCTTATTCTTGTGTTCCCAAATTCTTTTCTGCAAATTTCCTGTTACTCCAATATATAGCGTACTAGACTTATTGGTTAAAATATAAACATAATATTCTTTCATAACTCAGATCCTCACGTCGCACTACTGTGCTCCTCAGGATGACAAATTAGAGAAATCAAATGTTTTCATTTTGGCGCCCCACCAAAAGAGCAAGGCACCATAAGAAAACACTGGGATTTACTTGATTGAAAATGCAATCACCAAAGCGTAGATAGCTACGGCTTCGGCAAAGGCGGCCATTAAAAGCATTGGCACGAAGATTTTCTCCGTTGCTTCTGGGTTGCGTCCGATTGATTCCATCGCTTTTGAACCAATCATCCCGATGGCGATGGCTGGGGCGATTGAACCGATCCCGATAGTTAGCGCTTTTGCAAGCATTGTTAGATCCATACTCATTTGTATGTTTTCGTTAATCATATTTTCTCTCCTTCTGGGGAATATAATTAAGAAAAACATTAAAATTATTTAATTAACCCAATAGCGAACTAAGAAATAATACGCTATTTTATTAATTCAATACTTTCCCAGCCCGCATCGCTACGCCCGCCGCCATGAGTGTATGCGTTAAAAATAAATTAACTGACAAATTTTCAATTCACAATTTTCAATCAATTCTTTAATTTTTCAATCTTCAAATTCTTCTTAAATTTGAACATTGAGTCATTGGAAATTTATTGGAAATTGGTCATTGGTCATTGGAAATTCCTTTTAAAATTTCAAGGCTTTGAAATTTTAAAAGGCTAGTGTTCTTCCTTTATCGTCGCGATACTCATAAACGCTAGCGTCAAAATCGCGAAAACCAAGGCTTGGACAATCCCCACAATCAATTCCAAAAACATAAACGGCAGGGGCAAAATAAAAGCCGAGAGCGCCATCATCGAAGCAATTAAAACTTCTCCCGCGAAAACATTACCGAAAAGTCGAAGACTCAGCGACGCCACCTTAGCCACTTCCCCGATTACCTCGATCAAGCCCACGAATATTTTAATCGGATTAATCATCAAAATCATGGGATCTTTTTTAACTTTTTTGGGAATTTCCAAAATTGCTTTCAGATTAATAAACTTATTAAAATGATTCCAAGCTCCAACCGTAACCACGCCCACGACATGTGACATCACCACAGCGAAAAGTCCGATTGCCAGCGTTGTATTTAGATCAGCCGTAGCGCCACGTAGTAGTGGGACAAAAACTTTTCCATGTTCAGCGCTTTCGACGAAACCAATCGTCCCTACACCAGGAAAAAGTCCCATCCAATTACTGACCAGAATAAAAAGAAAAAGAGCAAAAACAATCGGAAAAAGTTTCAAAGTCTTTTTTCGCTCGCCTGTTACACTATCAGCCATGTTCAAAGCCTGTTCAAGAATGATTTCAAAAAAGTTTTGAATGCCAGTCGGCTTGCCAGTTTTGTTTGCCCTGGCTTTTTTGCCCACAACCACAAAAAAAGTCGCCAAGATTGCAACTGTGACCCAGCTCATAATCAAAGAGTTGGTGATGGTGAAATTTCCCACATGCAAAATCGGCTCAGCGAAAAGAGTAGATTCGTGAGAAATCTCCTGAGCTGTTTGCGCATTTGATTGTGAGGCTGTTTCTGACATTAGCTTCAATTTTGAATTTTTAATTTTGAATTTTGAATGAATTTTTAATGATTCAATTTTGAAACATTAATTCATTCTAATTTGATTCAAAATTCGAAATTCAAAATTCGAAATTATTTAGTATTATTATCTTTTTCTATTTTCCCAAATTCTTTTGACCCAATGTAAATCAGGGCTCCTATCGAAAATAAAAAGGCAGTCGCAGTGCTGAGAAGAAACAGCCAGGGTTCGCTAGCATATTTTCGGTCCAGCCACTTTCCCACAAAAATCGCGAAGATAATCGGCCCACCAATCCAGCCACTCAGTCTCAGAAATAATTCCAGTCCCGGTTGCCACCACGCGACTTTTACTTTATTTTCAATAGCCATAATTCACTACTTCTTAAACTTTCGCAGATTCGTATTAACTCCCTTGTTCGTAGATTCACATCAACTTTCCGTATTGGAGTATTTCCGTTCGTAGATTCGTTCCTGTTTCGTAGTTTCGTATCGGCCTGTATTTTTGCATCGGCCCGAAACTTTATCCATTATCTCGCGAAATTGGCTTTACGTCAAGCAAAAATCGGGTATTGGGTCCCAGCTCTTGACTTTTTGCTCGAAATGTGCTATTATTAAATATCGTAGCTACTCCCTAACCCACCCAAACCCGCCGACGAAATCGAGGCGGTTTTTTCTTATCAAAAAACACTTTTTAAAAAAATTTTAAATGAGCTTTACGTTGACTTTCTTTGAAAACAAGCTAAGCTACGTAGTACGATAGATCTTTAAAAAATTATTTAACTAAAACCAACGTCTAAAAATGTTGACTCCAGCGAAAGAACCCCGACACCTCTGGTATTCGGATGAGCAAGAATTAATGAATGGTATCAACATGGGAAGACTGCTTGATGGCAATTTGGTTAAATACACAGTGGCAACGCAAGAAAAAATCCAACCCAGTTATTACCAAGATTTTATCTATCTCGGGGAAGGAACCTTTGTTAAAATTATCTCCCCTGGGATGAATTATGAAAGCGATTAAAGGCACCGTGCAACATTGCGGTGTCTTTTTATTAAAAAACCCAATCTACCCTCACAACTCCGCCGCCGAAATCGAGGCGGTTTTTTTATGGGCAAAAACAACTGCTTACCATACTCCCATTTTTTCAGCATAAACCCTGCTACCATATGTAGTTGTATGGTAACGCGATCATGCTCAGTAAAGAACACCAGGCAAAAAACCGCACTACTGTATGGAGTAAAATAATAGTGCGCTATTTTTAACTAAAAAAACCAAAATACCAGCGGTCGTATGTTTTGTGGTTTTTTTAGTTTAAAAGTTTTTTTAATAATCTCCCACTAAATCAAATCTGACATTTACTTTGATACTCGAAAGTATCAAAGTAAATGTCACGGAGGTTTTAAGCTAGGGATTCTGGGGCAGAAAATTTAAAAAATAAGGAAGCAAATAAAAGGTTATTAATACCCCAGGGCCTACCTAGCCACCTACCTATTAGCAGACAAGCCGGCAGATAGGCCTGTCTGCCGTCAGGCAGGGAGGGTTCGGTTCGCCCTAGACGGACTTTCACCACGCTAGATAATAAAATAAAAATTAAACTTGCCAAAAAAATTTAAAGTGCTAGGATTAAAGTAGTTATTTGACGCTTCATCTTTTTTCTGGCAACGGCTTTATTTTAAGACCTTGGTACTTCATATCTACCATCAAGTCGTCTTAGAAACGTTGTCAGAAAAATAATCTGAGGATTTTAGCTAGAAAATAAGAAGTCTCTCATTTCAAATTTTCTTCTTCTTTTCCGCTACTTAATCCTCTCTCGCTCTTTATTAAAAAAATATATGCAACGCATATATTTTCTCTACCTCTCTCTCCCTTTCCCGGCTTCAACATTGTTGAAGCCTTTCTTTTTATCTAAAGAAGCTTTATCGTCACCATATGTAGTTGTATGGTAACGCACTCATTCTCAGCAAAGAACACTAAGCAAAAACCCCACTACTCTATGAAGTAGCATGGTAGTGAGATATTTTTAACTAAAAAAACCAAAACACCAGCGGTCGTATGTTTTGTGGTTTTTTTTGTTTAAAGATTTTTTCAAAAAGTCCTTATGTGGTTGAATGGAAGGATTTTCATACTTCCAAGAAAACAAAGATTTTTTTGATATTTTAAATCAGCATTTGGAATTTAATTTTACCTCGTTACCATATGTAGTTGTATGGTAAAAAAATTATAAATCAAGTACCTCTTTAGCATTATGGGAAGTTACTTTTGCAACTTCTTCGATTGAAATGCCTTTCACGTCGGCAATTTTTTGGGCAACTTTCTCAACAAACAAAGGCTCGTTACGACTTCCCCGTTCTAGGGGTCGTGGAGTCAAATAGGGACAATCTGTTTCGAGGACGATATCTTTCAAATCAATTTCTCTGATCAAGCGGTCATAACCGTCGCCGTAAGTAATAATTCCATTGAGGCCTAGTTTGTAGCCAAAGACAATGAATTTGTTGGCCGTTTTATAAGAGCCAATGAAACTGTGGATAATTCCCCTTTTTGCCACAGGATGTTTTTCCAAAATTTCCAACAAATCGTCATAGGCGTCCGTTCGGGCGTGGTCGAGCTCTTTGCTCGACTTTACGCCCCAACAATGAATCATGATGGGTTTTTGGACTTCGTTGGCCAGGTCAATAAATTTTAGCAGCGTTTCTTTTTGCAGGTTTTTTAAAAATTCTATGTCATCTCCATCTTCAAAATGATGGTAGTCCAAACCAACTTCACCAATGGCGACAACTTTTTCGTCGCGCGCCAGTTCAAGATATTTTCCATAGTCAAAAATTTCTCCAACTGTTGGAATTTCCGTTTCGCCCAATTCACCTGGATCTTGATGGGTAAAACTTCCCTTTTTCAAGTGAACCGGATGAATGCCGACCGCTGCATAAATCCCAATGGGATTAAGGGGATTAAAGGGGGAAAGGGGGTTAAAATGATTTTCGAATTTATGAGCATATTCAACTGCCCTTTTGCTGGTGGAATATTGCGAGCCAACGTTGACGACGCTCAGACCCGCCTGCAGACAACGCAAAAGCACCGCTTCCCCGTCATCCTTGAAAGCATTAAAATTAACGTGGGCGTGAGTATCTATCAATTGCATAATTTTCAATTTCAAATTTTCAATTTTCAATCAATTTTTCAATGCTTAAATTTTCAAATTAAAATTTGTCAGGCTGAATTTATTTTCAAACGTAGTGAGTGAAGAAAATATTTTAAAATATTTCAGCATCCCTATTGCAGGCAGTGTTGTGAAATAAAGGAAGTAATTTCTGAAACCCTCCAAAGGTGGACAGGCGAGTTCGCAGTGACCTATTTTTATTACTATTATCATCAATGATGCCATTATTTTATACGCTGGAAAAGTGGCTCGATGGTTTTGGTTTCGAGGGCGGTTTTGATTTTGGCAGAAGTTTCAGGGAGGAAGGGTTCAATCAAATAAGCAATGAAATACAAATCGACAACGAGCTTATTTATTACTTTCTCAAATTTTTCACTATCTGTTTTCGCAAGTTCCCAAGGTTTATTATCCTCTATATACTTATTATCCTCACTGACAACATTCCAAATGTAATCCAACGCTTTACTGAGTTCGAGTGAATTTACCAGTTTGAAAAACTCCTCATTTGGATTTGGATTTTTATTTAACATTTGGATTTTGACATTTGGATTTTGAGCGAGTTTAATAACTCGCGAAGTTAAATTCCCAAGACCATTTGCCAAATCAGCGTTATATTTTTCAGTCATCCGCCCCCAGGTGATATCCATATCCTCGCCAAAATTTCCCCCACTAAGGAGAAGATAACGTGTGCCATCGATGCCAAATTTTTCCACCATCTCAGCTGGACTAATCACATTACCAACGCTTTTGCTCATTTTTTGTCCGTCCACTGTAATAAAACCATTGATGAAAATTTGTTTGGATGGCTCGATCTTGGCGGACATCAGCATTGCTTGCCACATTGCCGATTGCTGACGCAGGTTGTCTTTACCAGCCAATTGCACCACGGGCCAAAGCAAATTGAATTTTTCCAGCTCAGCCGGCCAACCGATAGCGCTAACATAATTTACTAGCGCATCAAACCAAACGTACATCACATGATCAGGGCTGCCTGGCACTTCAATTCCCCAGGGCATTTTTTCTTTCAAGCGTGAAATTGAAAAATCCTCTAGCCCGCCAGCGACAAAATTTTTGATTTCTTTCAGGCGATTTTTAGGGAGTACAAACTGCGGATTCTTTTCATATAAATCCAGCAGGGCTTGCTGATATTTTGAAAAACGAAAAAAGTGATTTTCCTCTTCAATAATTTCAAGTTCGACTCCTGGATGAAGTGGACATTTTCCGTCAACCAATTCAGAATCAGTTTTTTCCAGCTCGCAACCAACACAATATTTAACTTTATAGATTTTAGTGTAAATATCGCCCTTGATTTCACAACGCCGCCAAAATTCTTGCGCCGCAGCGAGATGATGCGCATCAGTAGTGCGAATAAAATTATCCCAACTGAGATTTAAAACGCTTTTTAATTTTTTGAAATTTTCAGCCTGCTGGTTGACATAGTCCTGTACATCCATTCCAAGCTCGCCGGCTTTGCGATAAAGTTTCAGGCCATGTTCGTCTGTGCCAGTGTTAAAAAAAACTTCTTTACCTATTTGACGATTAAAGCGCGCCAGTGCGTCAGCTTCAATAATTTCCATCGCAAAGCCAGCGTGTGGCTCGGCGTTTACGTATGGCAAAGTTGTGGTGAGATAAAATTTTTCTTTCATTACTTTGAATTATTTATTCAAATAATAATTTATAGTTCTTTGACCAATAAACAATTCCGCTGTAATAGTTATTATTAAAAGTTCCGAGATAATTTATGGAGGCTTTTTTAATCGCAGTGGTGCTACTGGAAGTGGCACCGGCTCTTTTGAGTTTGATGGCCATACCCATGACGCCATCGGTCAAATTCCAAGGATCGGGAGTTTTGTGTCCCGTGGCGGACGTAATTTGGGCTGAGTAACTGCTCCAGATATCTGACATAAATTGCGGGATGCCCATTGCACCTCCTTGTCCGATATAATTTTTCGCGGAAGGAGTACAAGAAACTTTTTTATTTTTGCCATAGCCAAGGTCATCAACCAAGGTATAGAAAAGGGCTTGACGCTTGTAAAGCAGAGCAATTGAAGCTTTATATTTAGAGCCGTATTTTTTATAGTTAGCTACAGAAACTTTCTCAACCTCAGCGTAGGTGCATTGGCCAGTGTTGGCGCCCAGGTTAGTTTCCATTTTCAAAAAGCCATAGAGTACCCCTTGAGGCACACCGGTTTCACCACTGGCATCTTCAACAGCTTGTCGGATGTCTCTGGCGTTGTATGATTTGCCAGTCAAAGTGTTCAAGTCTCCTTGCAATTCCGCTAATTGTTTTTTGAGCTTGGCGATGATAGCATTGTTGTCCTCTATATCACCTTGCACATCGACTTGTTGAGCGACCAATTCTTGTTTTTGCTCGGTTTTAGACGCTAGCACTTCCAGGTGCGCTTCTTTCTTTTTAGCTAGTTCGACTTTATCGCCATTGATTTGATCTTTTTTATTTTTAATCTCAACCACGATAGCTAGAATTTTTTCGTCCAAGGAAGTAAGATGTTGCGAACCACTAAATAAATCAGCAAAGCTACCATCCAAAAAAACCAAATTCAACATTGGTTGGTTTTGAACGTAGTAGGATTGCTGGATTAAATCGCGCAGGAGTTGCTGTTGGAGAATTATTTGATCACTCAAGTTTTTAATTTCCTGTTCTTTTCTAGAAATTGTCTGGTCGGTTTCCACAATGACTGATTTAGTGGTGTTGATGACTTTTTGAGTTGTGCTGACTGCTTGATTTAGCTGACCAAGATTTTTATTATAAACCGCATCTAGCTTAAGCCTTTTAGCTAATTCTTTTTCTTTATCTGAAATAGTGTCCTGAATGTCAGCTACATCTTGTGCCTCCACTTTCTTTGTCACACTTTGCCAAAATGAAATTTGTCCCGCCAAAAAAACAGGAACAACTAGTGCCCAAACCAAAACCAGAGCTAATTTTCTTTTGCCTTTTTGCATATTTCTATTTTAGCTCAAAAAGGAGTTGTAGTCTAGTAAAAAGAATTTTAAAAAAAAGGGAAAAAAGGGAAAAAAGACGAGGATAAAAGGGACTGTCAATTTAATTGTGTCTGGCCTCCTTTTGGATTAAAATATTTAAATTCTTTGACGGGATATTTCATGAAGTTTTTTTCTTCAAATTCCTTGGTAATCATAAAAACATAATCGAGTAAACTATCTGGACTT
>CAILTR010000020.1 GCA_903837175.1 uncultured bacterium | reverse complement strand
TTCACCCTTGATAGCTGCAAGGGCTACTTGGGCTTTTTCTTGAGCGCTAAAGGTTTTGTGTATTTTGGTCATAAATTTGAGTTAATATTTCCCTCTAAGTTTAACATATTTCGTGTGCAGATTCCTGGGACCATTATAGATAATCCCAACAATGAGAGGTTTAATCGAACCCTCCAAGAAGAGTTTATCCAGTTAGGTAATTTCCACTCTGATCCTGCAGTATTTAATCTTAAACTTACTGAGTGGTTGATCGAATACAATTTCCATAGACCTCACACGACTCTTAATTACCAGACACCCATTGAATTTAGCAAAGTGTTACCTATGTACTCATCTTGTACAAATGCTTGACTTTTTCGTTTTTATCCTGTATAATTAATCTATAGAAGTAACGGGTGAAAGCCACGTTACTTTTTTTATTTGCTAATTAGTAATAATAAAATCAATCTTTCCGCTTTATTAGCGCAAAAGTTGATTAAAAACAAAAATGGAAAACAAAAAATGTGCTTGCCCACATTGTGCGGCGAGAAAGAAAGAGGAAAAAGCCAGTGAAGAATTTTCATTAGCTGTCCTTGTTTCTCTTGTTCCAATGCTTGTCTTTACTTTATTTGGACAAGTCGGACTATTTTAAAAAAACTTCTGCTATCTTTTAGAAGTTAAAAAGCCGTTAGCGAAAGCTGGCGGCTTTTTTTGTTGCTCTTTTTGTGGTATGTTTGAGATATTAAAATCATTTTTAATCTAAAATGTTATGGCTGAAATAAATTTTAAAGGAAAAGGTTTAAATCAGAAAATATTTTCGAAAAAAGATTTGCGGGCAACCGTAGGCCTTAAGAGCAGTGCTTTTAAGGCTATCATGTCGAACAAGGCCGTGGCTCACGTGTTGGATAAGGCATCTGAGCGAAGAGTCATTTACCAAGCTATGAAGGAAAGAGCTAAAGGGGCTGGTTCGCGGGGTTTTACTAAAAAGGATATGAAAAAAGTACTAGGTGATATCGAACATTCCGGCCAGTTCAGTCATAGTGAGATGCATAAATTAGGCGAGGAGTTAATTGGCGGGGCAGCTGGCGCTAGGATTATTCGAGAAAATCCACATACTCAAGAGCCACACAGGCCCTCTTTTGAATACAAAGCTAACTTTAAGGGTGAGCAGTTAGCAGCTAAAAAACCCCAACAACGGGTCAATATGCAAAAGACCGTTAAGAGTATTCTTGAAAAGGATATTACAAAAAGAACCAGGACTAACCCTGTGGAAAATAAGAAACAACCAGAAAATATTCAAAAAGAAGGGATAGCGCCACCAAATAAGCAAATAGTTGTTGGAAGAAATGTGCCAGAGTCTGCTCAGAAAATAGTTTTTGCTCAGAGCGATAAAGCGCTCAATAGGGTGCAGGAGGAAGAAATCATTATTGACACAGTTGAGTTTAAAGATGACGAAGGTAAACTTGTTGCGGCTAAGCCCGAGGGACAAGAAATCTCTAATAATTCTGAAAATTTTGGTTATATCCCAAAATATCTAACGAATTTTTATGGAGATAAAAATAGTGAGAAAATAAAATCAAGACTATCTAAAATCCAAGCGCGGGCGAAAGAAGCTGAAAACAGCGAAGAGGAGGAAAGTGAAGCTGAGCAAGCGAAGCTAGCCGCTTAACTGAATTTAACTTGGTGTATTTAATTAAATTAAAAAATGAAACCTAAAAATCAAATTATTAATATTGCGCTGTATATTTTACTGGCAGGTTTTCTGCGCTATGGGGTGGTTGGACTCATGGATAAAGAATCGTTGCTACTTAAGGTTATTGCCATGGTAATTATTTTTGGAGTCGGAATTGTTTTCGTTTTCAGGGGCACGGCTAATATTATTGAGGAAACGACAGATGTTTTAAAGGATCGGACCGGCTTGGCTGGCGGTTTTTTACAGTCTTTTGGAACTGCTTTTCCGGATATGATTATTGGGGTGACGGCGGCTATTTTGAGTTTAAGTGTCAGGGAATCGGATATGGCCAGGTCAATTAATTTAGCGATTATCGCGGCGGCGGCTACTTTTGGTTCTAATATTTATAACATCGCGCATGCTGTGTGGTGTTTGTATCGTCAGAATCTTTCAGACACTTTAGATAAGGCGGTACTGATGTTTCCCCCGTTTAAATTTGGTGGTAAGCTGACGCCGATTAAAGGACATTCCGCTAAGCCTTCTGCACGCGAGATGGATGCGGCAATTAATATTTTAGCTGCACTGACCTTGCTGACTGCCGCGGTGGCTATTTTTATGGTGGTTTTTGGACAAGTGAAATCCTTATCCGGAGTTATTGAAGGAGATGTTTACGAACTAACTCGGCCAGTTGGAATTTTTCTTTTACTCTTATGTGTTGGGACGCTTTATTATTTTCGTAAAAGTGAGCGACCAGAGTCTCTGGAAAAAAAAATCGTGGAAGAGGAGAAATATTATACTAAGCAAAAGACGATTCGAATTTGGCTGGATTTAGTCCTTTCAGGAATTGCCATTTTATTGGCAGCTGAGAGTATGGTGCGAGCGATGGAGGTTTTTGCTCAGCTAACGCATTTGCCTTTTGTGGCAACTGGAATCTTGGCTGGGATTATTGGTTGTTTCGGGGAGATGTTGGTGGTCCATAATTTTTCAGTTAATCCGAAAGGTCGCATTGGTGACGCGATTGTGGGGGTAGCGATGGATAATATTGTCACGACGATGGGCGCCGCGATAGTGGCTGTCATGGGCGGAATCTTCTTGGGCGGCAATTCCCTGATTATTATTTTTATGATTATTCTGGCCGGCAATACGATTTTAATTCAACAGATAGCGAGGTTGAAGAATGGGATCAGAACATAGAACATAGAACATAGAACATAGAACATAGAACGTAGGCATTAACTTTTTAGCTTTTCAGGAAATACAAGATATGAATTTCTAATTTCTAATGCCTAGTGAGGAAACAATTTCGAATTATGAATTTTGAATTTCGAATAAAATCAGAATGATCTAATTTTTGAAACATTAAAAATTTATTCAAAATTCAAAATTGGAAATTCAAAATTTTTTCTAACAATTTAGCAATATAGCAATATAACAAGCTAGCAATATAACAGTGGCTGAGTGTAGGCTGGCTTTTTTTAGTGGGATGGGTTAAGCTAAGAAACATATGATTACAATCAAATCAGCACAATTTGTCAAGGGAGTCGTTGGTTCTGACTCTATTATGGAAGAAAAAATTCCCCAGATTGCTTTTGTGGGGCGCTCAAACGTGGGAAAATCCAGCGTGATTAACGCGCTGACGGGCATAAAAAACTTAGCGATTTCAAGTTCTACCCCAGGACGCACGCTCCAGCTAAACTTTTTTCTAATCAATGAAGAGGTTTTTTTCGTGGATCTGCCTGGTTATGGTTATTCCAAAATTTCGCTTAAGCAAGCTGAGAAAATGCGCAAGATGATTATGTGGTATCTCGAATCAGGCGAAGCCAAGCCAAAAAAAGTTGTTTTAATTATCGATGCTAACGTTGGTCCGACAAAATTTGATTTGGAAATGATGGAACTGCTAATGGAAAATCGGCATGAGGTTGTGGTGGTAGCTAATAAAATCGACAAAGTTAAACAAAGCGAGATTGTTAAGAAAAAGCGCGTCATTATTGAAAAACTTGATACTGAAAACATCGTTTATTTTTCAACCAAGACCAAGCAGGGGAAAGAAGAATTGCTGGAGAAGATTATGGGTTAGAAAAAGTGTGACATAAGTCTGCGATCGACGAGATGTGTCACACTTTTTATTTTTATTAAAACTGTTTTTAAGGCCTATTTTTCTGAGCAGGAACGAATTCCTGCATAAGCTGTAAGATTTTTTTGGAGACTGTAAACTAAAGTGTGTCTGGTATAATCAAAAGTAACTAACTTTTAACTAAAAAGATTATGCCAAAGTATCAAGAGATTTTAGAAAGCAGTATTAAAAACTTGCGAAGTTCCATGACAGAGTTGTCACTAGATCA
>CAILTR010000019.1 GCA_903837175.1 uncultured bacterium | reverse complement strand
GGATTAGAGCTGGGAAGTCGGTCATGACTTTGCCAGCTTGAAAAAAGCCAGGGAGGGATTCGAGGAGGGTGTATTGAAAAGAACCAGAGGCGGGAGTGGCGGTTGAGTTGACAGAAGCTGAACCGGTTGAAGAAGCGGTGGGTTTGCAACAGATCTCATCTCCAGCACAATCACTATACAGGCTACTATCAACAAGGCCATTAGTGCATTTATCTTGCTTAAGACAAGTTGCCCCAACAGGATTCCCTGCACATTCGGCTGCAAAAGTTAAATTTGGAAAAGAAAAGAAAAGCATCACCAAAAAAAAGATTTCTCTAATAATGGTTTTTTTTCTTTTCTTTTCAATTATTTTTTTGAAAATATTTTTCATTTTTGATTTTTGTCTTTTCACTCCCAAAAACAAGTTTGTTAAAAAACTTTCAAGCAAGTTTTCTTTTTGTTTTTTAAGCGCTTAAGCTTGGTTAATTCTCCTCCCTGAAAATATTTTCTGGCATCACCGCAAAAACAATGCCAGTCAGGAGCAGTAATGCGCCAGAAGTTACCACAATCTTAAGCAAAAACATTAAATTTTCTGGCAAGTGAGAAATCAAACTAGCTAAGCCACTTTGAACTTCCTTGCTGGCAACTTTTTGAGAACCTGGCGAAACGACGTTAATTTGCAAACTGACATTTTCTTGCTCATCAATCAAATTTGCTGGTTCAATTTTCCAATCTTTCAATAGAGCCTTTCTTAAATTATTAACTTGGCTATCTGAACCAGTTTTATATTTCACATTGAATCCAATATTATAATTCTCTCCCTCTGCCTTCTTGATAGGAAAATTTATTTGCTTTTTATTGCTCAGCTCATACTTGGTTTCGCCATCAATACTCCATTCAAGTTGCGATTGATCTACTAGGGAGCTTGGATAAAAAGTTGCTATCAAATCTGCCGTGCTGCCCTGCGCAGACTCAAAAACGGAAGTGCTGTAATCTGGGTATCGATTATCATTTAAGTCCTTGTAATAACCCAACAATTTAGGCCAAACTTTTGTTTCATCCGTGCTGTTGATTTGGGCTTGCATTTTTGTGATCACAAAATGCCGACTAAGCTCCACTGCCTCGTTTGTTTTAGTGTTGATAGCCTTTGCTATCACATCCACCGCCTCTCCTGTGTTACCTAAAATTGGAACAAAAATTTTATTTCCTCCAACTGTTGAACACTGAGAAGAAACACTAGCGTCACAAGTGACAGCAGCACCATTAGCTTTCCAAGAAAAGTTAGCTAATTCATTTTGTTTATTATCCACCATAATGCCCACAATTTCATTCTGCGCTACATAACACCTACTTTTCTCGCCAGCACTAGCGCAAAGTTCCGAGCCACCGCTGTCCATTGTCAGCATGCCCGTGTTATTAGCGGTCACGCTATATATTTTCATTTCATTTTGTTGCTGCCTAACCTTAACTGTAACAAAACCCTCAGCATCTTGACTTCCATCTATAGCTGTGCCCTTAGCCTTAGCTTTAATTTTAAGATAAAAACCATCTGAAGCTTTGCCAGTAACCACGCCTTTAATCAGGGCATCACTTAAATTTAACTTGATTGCTAATTTCTGTTTACCTATCCCACTCGCATCAGCCGCAGAAAAAGAAGGGATTGCCTCTAGGTCAGTTGTGATATCTTTCCAGCTTGTGGTGTCTATAGGCGCCATTGAACCATCTCGACTTAATTGGACTGTCCAATTATAAGACAAGCTGTTCGAGTCTTGACTATTGAAACTAGCAGCCGTTACATTAAGGGTGTCACCTCGGCCAGCTGGGTCATTAATTGGATTTGCAGGCTCACTCACAACCTGGAGATTTAATTTTGAATTCACATCTGAATTCTCATTTGAAGTTGGGTCTAATAAGTTTTCTTCCAAACAACTATCTAAATCAAGTTCTGTTGTTAAAAAACCAGTGCACCCTGAAGTATTGGTTGGATCACAGGTAGCCCCACCTGGTCCTTCAAGATACATACTATTAACTGTGGGGCTTCCATCAAAAGTAGAAACTGGGTTATTATGTAAATCACTCAACGCTGTGCATTGATTATTTGAAAAGGCCCACATCTTTTTATAAGATGCGTCCGCATGATTAGTTTGAAAAGCACTATCCCCTTCCACCACTACCCCAACCTGGTCTCCAGTGGTGTAAAGCCAACTAAATTTATCCACACCTAAACCAACTACATTGGCCTCATCAGCTCCACTACCATTAGTAGAGGAAACCGAGGGATTTGCTCCCCAAAACTTTTTTTCAGCCAAGGTAAATTTTCCATCTCCAACCACACCCCCGACTGAGCGCGGTTCTTTAGCAAATAAATGTTTACAAACATTCCCCGCTTTCGTAGTTGAACAATTCAAAATTGTGCTAGTGTCTCCAGTATTGGTGCCATCACCATTTACAAAAACACCTTGCGCTGTTTCACAGGTTTGATTTTGGAGACCACTGAAAAGAGTGTTTTTAGTGGTAAGCCAAGCTGGTGGGGTTGTAGCATTGCGGTTTAAGGAACTACATAAATTATTTTTTTTGAAAACCAAAGCCGCAAGTGAACTTGACACTGGAGTCGTGTCAGGGAAAACAGCATTCCCTTCAGCCGCAGTCACTGTGGAATATTTAACACACATTGCTACTGCATTAGGCGTGTTACAATAAGGGGCTGTTTGAAAATTTGCCAAATCAGTAACTTTACAATAAATATCCTTATTGTCAACCGGGGAATCGTTTGTAATGGCGCAAAACTTGTCTGTTGTTTGCGTAATTGTTTTTAGAATTGCATAATTTGGATCCCCAGCCGCCGCCACTGGATCATAGGATGGATTAAGCACCTCACAGCTCGCATTTTGACCTGAAGTGGCACAAACTTTCTGATAACCACCTGGGCAAGCTTGAATCAAAGGATCAACTTTTCGCAATTCATAATTTACCCCCGACTCAGGTTCTTGCACATAACAATTTGGGGCATCCACAGAATTCACATCAGCCCCAGAGTTAATCACCCAACCTTTGTTTCCATTAGCAGAAGTGTTTGAAGGTGAAGGGTTGGCTTCATAGCCTGACAACCCAGGGTCAACACTAGAAGAATAAGTTTCGCCTGTGTTATCATAAGAACCCTTAACAATAATTTGTGTAGCTGCAATTTTCCAATCATTAACAGTTATTTCTCCGTCTCCATCTAAATCACATCTATTAATATCCCCGGGATTTTTTCCCTTACTTCCGTCTGGATTTTTAGTTAAGCCACAACCATTCCGCTCTAAATACCAAGTGTAATATAATTTTGAAGAATCGTCTTTAAAATAGCCTGGTGCAGCGGTGGCGGTCACTTTGGAGCCCTGGGTTATAATACCACTAGCCACACTAAAACTAACTGTCACATCAGGACTTTGTTGTTTATTACTAGTTCCCATTCTTTGATTATTTGCACTATTTATTGGTCCAATAGAGGCTCCTATTGTAGAACCTGAGGTTGTTAAGGAAGCTGCTTGAACCACTATTGGAGCTATTTCAGAAAAAATCACACCAAAAACAACCACCCAGGCGGCTATTTTATTTATTTTTCGTTGTTTCTTTTTTTTACCCATAAGTTTTTAACTGATAATTCTCACCATTAAGGTGTCGAGAATTAGAATTATTAAAAATTGAGCCACCCCTGAATAAATAATTGAGCGACTTTTCAAAGCAATGAGGCCAGCAAAAGGTGCGAAAATAAGGTAAGGTAAAAATAAAAACAAAGAGTTGTGCCCAATAACCAAAACTAAACTCAAAAAAATCAAGGCTTGCACTAAAATTGCCCAAAAGCTAAATTTAGTTTCAAAAATAAACAAAATAAAACCCCTAAAATAAAATTCATAAATTAACACAAATAAGGCTGTTAGTAAGAATTCATACACAATAAAATTCAAAAAACTTTTTGTAATAAAAATAGGGATACTATAATTTTTCAAAAAACCAAAGAAATAACTAATTATAAAGAAAATGAAACAAACTATAATTAAAGAATAAAAACTCCACAGTAAGCCTTGCTTCCAATTACCAATTTGCAAACCATAAAAACTTAATTTATTTTTCAAAAAAAGTTTATTGAAACTTAAGGGAAAGATTACAAAAAAAACTAACATTATAAAAACCTGCTGAAAAGAATCAGTTACTGGAAATAAAGCGTATACAACAAGAGAGGTTATTATGAAAAAAATTGTTCCCAAAAACTCTTTATATCTCATATACATAATTTTAAAAATCAACTCCTGGATTATAGCACATTTTTATTTACAATTCAAAGACTCCTTAAGATTTATATGTTAGTATTTATCTTTATATTATATATATTATT
>CAILTR010000018.1 GCA_903837175.1 uncultured bacterium | reverse complement strand
GATCTAGTGACAACTCTGTCATGGAACTTCGCAAGTTTTTAATACTGCTTTCTAAAATCTCTTGATACTTTGGCATAATCTTTTTAGTTAAAAGTTAGTTACTTTTGATTATACCAGACACACTTTAGTTTACAGTCTCGAATCAGTAAGCAGTAACCAGGAGCTAGCAATTATGTAATTTTGGTATAATCTTTTAAATTTTCCATAAAAAATACGTAACAAGTTACGTATTTTTTTAGTAGTATTTTTCTAAAAGCTAGTGAAGTTTACTCTGTGGCATATGCCATTGGGGGTCAAAAGCTAAGAAGCTAATCTTTTATTTCTCCGTCTTTTTCAAATCCGCAATCTTTATTGCCGCATTTGATTTTACCTTTAGCGGCAAAAGCCAGCGGTTGGGCGCATTTGGGACACATTTCGCCAGTCGGTTTGTTCCACATCACGAAGTCGCAAGCGGGATATTTATTGCAACCGTAAAACATTTTACCTTTTTTAGATTTTCGCGCAATGATATCGCCGACTTGGCATTTCGGACATTTAATGCCAGTTTTCTGTTCGATGTTCATAATGTTTTTGCACTCGGGATATTTACTGCAAGCTAAGAATGGGCCAAAGCGACCGCGCTTAACAATCATTGGCGCGCCACATTTATCGCAGATAATCCCAGAATTTTCTTCGTCTTCCTTTTTCTCGGAGTCAGTTTTTTCGGTATATTTACAAGTCGGATAAGTTGAGCAAGCGATAAATTTTCCAAAGCGTCCAAATTTTAAGACTAATTCACCTTCACAAAGCGGACATTTCCGATCAAGTTTTTCCTCTTCCTTTTTCACGGTTTCAGTTTTTGATTCCAAGTTTTTATGGAAAGGTGTATAAAAATTGCGGATAACTGGCACCCAGCCTTTGCGACCTTCCGCGATTTCATCGAAATCCTTTTCAATTGTGGCAGTAAATTCAATTCCGACAATTTCTGGAAAATGCTGGACAAGTAAATCATTAACTAACATCCCAATTTCTAAAGGATAGAGACGTTTGTCCTCATTTTTATCAATGTATTTTCTTTCAATAACGGTTGAAATAGTTGGCGCGTAGGTGGATGGTCGACCAATCCCATGTTCTTCAAGGACTTTAACTAGCGTCGCTTCATTATAGCGCGGAGGGGACTGGGTAAATTTTTGAAGACTAATTAAATCGACTAAGGTTAGAGGGTCGCCGATTTTTAAAGCTGGCAGAAAAGTTTCCGCGGTCTTACTTTTTTCGCCGTAAACCTTTAAAAAACCATCGAAAATAATGGTCGAGCCATTGGCGCGTAGGAGATAGCTATTCTTTTTAGCTTTAGCGGCGATATCAACTTTAACTGAATTGAGGCGAGCAGGTTGCATTTGGCAGGCTAAAGTGCGATTCCAAATTAAGCGGTAAAGCTTAGCTTGTCCGGGATCCAAAGACCCTTCTAATTCTTTAGGTAAAATATTGGGAAAAGTCGGGCGGATAGCTTCGTGAGCTTCTTGAGCAGATTTGGATTTATTTTTAAAATAGCGCGGACTTTCAAGGGCATATTCTTTCCCAAATTCTTTCGTGATCGTTTTCTGGCAAGCCATTAAGGACTCAAGCGAAAGATTTAAGCTGTCAGTTCGCATGTAGGTAATGTGTCCAAGTTCATAAAGTTTTTGAGCGGTCATCATCGTTTGCTTAGCGCTCCAGCCGAGGTTATTGATGGCAGTTTGTTGAAGGGTTGAGGTCGTAAAAGGGGCTGGCGGAGTACGCAGGGTTTCTTTTTTAATAAGATCAAGAACGCTATAAGCAGCTTTTTCTAAATCAGCGGTAATAATCTCGGTAGCCTTTTTTGAACTAAGGCTAGTTTTTTTAGTTTTATAATCGCCAGCAAATAACTGCAGGGTAATCGATTGGTCGATTTTTTCTTCGCCAATTTGAAGTAAAGCAGAGTCAAATTCAAGCGGGTCGCCAGCTTTTTTAAGTTTAGCGCCGATAGTCCAAAATTCTTCTTTGGCAAATTTTTCAATTTCGCGTTCTCGCTCGACGATTAAACGCAGAGCCACGGACTGCACGCGACCGGCGCTAAGCCCGCGGCGAATTTTTTTCCAAAGAAAAGGTGAAAGTTCATAACCAACTAGGCGGTCAAGGACGCGCCGAGCTTGTTGGGCATCAACTAAATTAAGGTCAATTTCGCGAGGATTAGCCAGCGCTTTTTCAATGGCAGTTTTGGTAATTTCGTGAAAAACAATTCGACTGTAAGGTTTCTTATTTTTCTTTTCCAGACCCAAGGCTTCAACTAAATGCCAAGAAATTGCTTCTCCTTCGCGGTCTTCGTCGGAAGCGAGAATAACTTCCGTAGCTTTTTCAGCCGCCTGCTTAAGTTCCGCAACTTTTGGTTTAGCTTTTAAGGGCGTAATATAATGCGGAGCGAAATCCTTTTCGATATCAATCCCCATATCACTTTTCGGCAAATCGCGCACATGCCCAAAAGAAGACTTTACCGAAAAGCCTTTGCCTAAAAATTTTGAAATGGTCTTTGCCTTAGTTGGACTTTCTACTATGATAAGTTTCATGAATGGAAAATGGAACACGAAACATGGAACATGAAACAGGGAATGCAATTTCGCATCTTTGTTGTATGTTCTATGCTGTATGTTCTATGTTATGTGATTTTATAACCTGATATAATTCTGTCCTCCAATATTTTTAACGACGCCTTTAATTTCTAAGATTGCTAGGTTTGAAATCACGGACGATGTCTCTAGTTTAGTCAGTTTGATGATTATGTCAATGTGAGTTGGCTCAGGTGAGAGAACGTTAACAATCAGTGCCTCTTCTTTTTCAAGTTCAAGTGGGACTGCTTTGGCTTTTTTCGGGTTTTGCTCTTCGAGACGCAGTTCTTCTAAAATGCTGCTAATACTAGTTACCAGCTTAGCACCTTTTTTGATCAGGTTGTTGGTGCCTTCTGATTGGGGAGAAAAAACGTTTCCTGGAACGGCGAATACTTCGCGGTTAAAGTCTAGGGCTAAGTTAGCGGTAATTAAACTCCCGCTTTTTTCGGCCGCTTCGGTGATGAGTGTGCCATAGGAAAGTCCAGCGACAATTCGGTTACGCGCCGGAAAAGTTCCTGGCTGGGCAGGGGTTGGGACTGGAAATTCGCTAAGCAAGAGTCCGCCACTAGCAATTATTTCTTCAGCCAGGCCGTAGTTATTGCGCGGATAAATATTGATATCATCCAAACTGTCGCCAAGCACCGCAATCGTGGCGCCACCCGCAGCAAGCGCGCCCCGGTGGGCAATCGCGTCAATTCCAAGCGCCAGCCCACTGACAATGCAAAGTCCAGCCTGGGCCAGTTCTTTAGCAAAGGCAAAAGTGGTTTGCTCGCCGTAAGACGTAAACTTTCGCGAACCGACAATGGAAAGCATCGGTAATTTAAGGCAATCAAGATTTCCCTTGGCATATAATAGGTAGGGTGGGGCTGGAATTTCGCGTAGGAGCTGGGGATAAACCTCATCCTCAATTGTTACAATGGAAATTTTTTCCCTTTCTAATACTTTCCACTGCGCCTCTGGATCAAGGGAATTTCTTTTTTCAATAATAATCCTGGCTAGTCGCTCAGGAATTCCCGCCTTAATAATTTCTTGGGCGCTCGCCTGCCAAATTTTTTCCGCAGTCCCAAAATAATTCATCAAAGTAGAAATACTTTGATTGCCAACTCCTTCAATAGTGAAAAGCGCATTGAGATACTTCATTTTATTATCCCATATAATTACAAAATTATTACAGCTCCTACATAATTACAAAATTATTACAAAAGTACAAAAATACAAAAAAGTTTCATTGCGTTTTTCGTATTTTTGTACTTTTGTATGTTATTCGTAATTTCGTAGGGTCTAAATTTCTTTAACTATTTTCTCTGCTAACTTTTTAAGCACCCTTGTCGGTTCAATGTCTCTGACTTGAACCGTGTTGTTCTTAAATTTCCTTCTCAATCTCTCCTCCTAACTTTTTAATCACCCCCAACTCTTCCTGCGAAAAATCCTGCAACACAAAAACTTCGCCAGGGATGATCCGCTCTTTTTTCTTCTCACTTCCTTCAATTCCAATTCTAATTCTTTTAAATTGTTGACTGCCGAGTTGGTCGATGATGTTTTGGACGCCGTTGTGTCCAGCAGCAGAAGAGTCCGTGGCAATTTTATAAGCGCCAAGTTCAAAGTCTAAATCATCGTGAAGCACGATTAAATTTTCCTTGGGGATCTTATAAAAAGTCAGTAGTTTTTTTGTAACTTCGCCACTGCGGTTCATAAAACTTTGCGGTTTGGCTAAAATAATTTTTTCGCCGCCAAGATTTTTTTCGCAAACCAAAGCGTTGAATTTGTTACTGAATTCAAAAGCAGGGAAGGCTAAACTTTTTTGGAGTTCGTCTAAAATAAGAAAACCTGCGTTGTGCCGAGTATTCTCATATTGCTTGCCGGGATTACCGAGGGCAATTATTAAATGCATATTTAGTATGGAACATAAAACATGGAACATGGAGCAAAAATGCATTTTAGATGTTACGTGTTATGTGTTCTATGTTATGTGTTATTGACTTGTGAAATCAAAATTAGCCTGGCTGTCCTGCGCTTTATTATAGTCCTCAATTGAATCTGTTTCAAATTTATAATTTTCAATTAAGTCTTTACCTAGAATTATCGTAAATTCAGCTCTCGGATTTTCGCTAGTAACTTTTTCCGAGGCAAGTTTGGCGGGTAGCTTTTTGAGCAGTTCATCGAGGGTAAAAAGTTTTGAGCCGTTAGTACTGTCTTGCAGGGAAGTTTGCTCGGCTAGGTCAGGCGCTGAGGCAGCGGAAAGCGTAACTTTTTTTAAACCAAGATTTTCAGTCAGCATCGCCCTAACTTTCGTGGCTAGTTGGCTGTCGCCGCTTTGGTTTATAATTTCGATAGTAGCAGCTTCCTCGGCGATAGCAACTTGGCGTTTCTTAATTTCAGCTTGGTTAAAAATGTTTTGAGCCGCGTCTTGAAGCTCGCTGTAGTTTCCAACCTTAGGCACTAAAATAAAGGCCATCACATCGCCAACAGCTACGTGCGAAACTTTAAGGAGGCTGTTTGGTTTCCAGGCATCAACCACGACGTTGCTGATATTTTGAGTGTCGACATTTTTACTTAAATTGATAAAGCTACCAATTTCTTCAACGGCGATATCGGTGGTGATGTTGTCGCCAAGGGTAGTTAGGACGTCATTGAGTTTGCCTGCGTTAAAAAAAGTTTCCATTGAAAAAAGTTTATTTTTAACCGCCTGAATAACTTGCTGTTGACGTTTGGCTCTGCCGAAATCACCCTCGGGATCGCCGTGACGCTCACGAACATATTTTAAAGCGGTTGCTCCGTCTAAACTATGAAAACCTTTGCTGAGCGAAAAAGTCTCATAGCTATAGTTGGGTCCAGGATAGCGAGGGTCATAAATATCACGTTCGGATGTAATGTTAATGCCACCGATATCATCAATAACTTGGGTGAAGCCGTCGAAGTTTACTACTAAGTAATAATTAATTGGCACACTAGTTATTTCTTCCACAACTTCCTTGATTGGCTGAAGGCCTAAATTTTGGTTTAAGCTTATCTTGTAAACGCTGTTAATTTTAGTAAAAGTTTGGGTATTGGGGAGCTTAACGTAAAGGTCGCGAGGTAGTGACAAAAGCGCCACCTTTTTATTTTTCGTATCGATGCTCATTACCATTACCGTATCGGTTAAATTTCGACCAGCATTTTTTTCGCCCGCTGCACCTAAAAGTAAAATGTTAATACGACCACTGGCTTCGCCCTTGAGCGGGCTGGCGACTGCTGGGATAATTGGCGCTATCATAGCGCGTACGTTTTGCTCTAGGCTGGTGTTTTTTGAATTTTTAGTCGAGTTTATTTTATTTGCAATAGTAATTGTTTTCCAAGAAAAATAACCAAGGTAAATAAGAGTTAGGGCAATTAAAAAAATGAAAAATAGTCCAGTTATTTTTCTAAGGCTTTTTTGGGGCTTTTCTTCTTTTTTAAAACTTTTTTTATATTTTTTATCCAGCTCCCGCGCCTCCTGGCGTGAGATAAAAAGCTCAGCCTCGGTTGGTTTTTGAACCTCAATGAAATCAGGCCTTTTCTGGGGGCTTCTTTGCATGTCCATCGAAACTTTTTTACGTAGACTATCCATCCAGTAGTAGAAATTCAAATGGGCTATTCCCAAAGAAATTTATTTATGCTAAAAACACAACTTAATTTGATTAATTAATTTAATCCAGTGTGCTGTTTGAATTCTCACTACTGGATCCATGTAATAAGTATAATGTATTTTGAATAATGTATAAAGGGAATAAGTCAAGATTTAGGATTATAACTTTTTTGAATAAAGTCATTTTTTCCTTATGGTTAGCCAAAAAGTAACCCTTGCATTTGGGTCAAAAGCGTGGTATGCTAGAGGGCATGAAGTTGAAAGCGATGAAGTTATAAAGTAGTAAGGTTATAAACTTAGATGCAAGAAGAACTAAAAAACCCAAAAAAAGAGGTAGTTGAATCAGAAAATGAAGAGCAGGTCTATTATGGCGTGGGTAGTTTTTTGATGGAGGTGGTTAAGGTTTTTGTTTGGGCTTTGGTGATTATCCTACCGATTCGCGTTTTTCTTTTCCAGCCGTTTTTTGTGCAAGGCGCCAGTATGGAGCCAAATTTTCAAAATGGCGATTATTTAGTAGTTAACGAACTTACTTATAAGCAAACGGAAGTTAACCTATTGGGCGCTCATCTTTTTACAGTTGGGACGCTAAAAGATTTAAAGCGAGGTGAAGTAGTGGTTTTCCGTTACCCAAGAAATCCGCAGCAGTATTTTATTAAAAGAGTGATTGGCCTGCCAGGGGAACAGATTAAAATCGCTGACGGTCGGGTTAAAATTTTCAGTCAAAGTAATTCCGAAGGTGAAATTTTAGATGAAAGCGCTTATTTGCCGAAAGGCTTAGCTACGAGCGGTACAGTTGAAATTACGCTTAGTCAGGATCAATATTTCGTGCTTGGGGATAATCGCGCTAACAGTTCAGATTCCCGAGTTTGGGGACCCTTGCCGAAAAATGATGTCATCGGAAAAGTTTTAATCAGAGCCTGGCCACTTTCGAAAGCGGAAATACTCTGAAAAAATTTTTAATTTTTAATTTTTAATTTTTAATCAAATCCGAATGTTAGAATGATTAAGAGTTAGAGCTAATTTAGGAATTTTAAAAAATTTAAAATTAATTTCAAATTTCAAATTTAAAATTTCAAATTGCGCAAGGCTATGTCTCAGAAAAAAGTTAAACTTTTAAAAAAGCAAATTCTAAAAAAAATGGATAAAAAAACAACTAAGGTTAAGGCTGCAAAAGCTGTAATTGTTGCAAAGAAAAGTTTAAAGCCGGTTGCTGGAAAGGCTAAGGGAAAAATTAGACCGCAAGTTGAAGAAGAAATTTTAATGCAACCTCCACGCGGGATGCGGGATTTATTGCCTGGCGATCAGCCGTATTGGGACCAGCTTCGTCGCGTAGTTTCTCGGATGGCCTTAGAATATGGTTTTCAACGTATTGATACGCCAGCCGTAGAATATGCGAATTTATTTATTCGTTCAATTGGTGGAGGCACGGATATTGTCGATAAAGAAATGTATATTTTTAACTCTAAGGGTGGTGATAAACTTTCGCTACGTCCAGAACTGACCGCGGGTATCGTGAGGGCGTATATTCAACACGGAATGAACGTCCTTTCAAAACCAGTGAAGCTTTTTTCAATTGGTCCAGTTTATCGTTATGACCGTCCGCAAGAAGGTCGTTATCGCGAACATTTTCAAGCTAACTTTGATGCTTTTGGCGAGCAAGATCCAATCCTAGACGCCCAACTTATTCAACTAGCGCATCGCGTCGTCACTAGCTTGGGGATTAAAAACGTCCAATTTCAAATTAATTCTTTGGGTTGTCCGAAATGTCGCAAGGAATATCAGGAGCTATTGGTGGCTTATTTTGAATCGAAAAAGCAAAAGCTATGTCTAAACTGTAAACGTAGACTAGAGACAAACCCCTTGCGGATTTTAGACTGTAAAGAAGATAAATGCATTCAAGTGGCAGAACTAGCGCCGCAGTCAGTTGATCGGCTTTGTCCAGATTGTCGCGTTCATTTTAAAAACATTTTAGAATATTTAGACGAACTCGACTTGCCTTACGTAATTAACCCGCGCTTGGTGCGAGGCCTTAGTTATTATAGTAAAACCGTTTTTGAAATTTGGTCTAATGACGAAGATGGGAAGAAACATTCTTTGGGTGGTGGGGGACGCTATGACTATTTGGTTGAACAGCTTGGTGGCGAACACACCCCAGCTATTGGCTTTGGTCTTGGTCTAGATCGTTTAGTCGCAGAAATGAAAAGAGTGCACGCTAAATCATACACTGGACCGAAACCAAAAGTTTTCCTAGCGCAATTAGGGGATCTAGCTAAGAAAAAGAGTTTGCGAATTTTCGCAGAGTTGCAAAAAAATGGAATCTTGGTAGCGGAAAGTTTCGGACGCGGAAGTCTAAAATCGCAACTGCGCGTGGCTGACCGAGTTGGCGTGGAAATCACATTGATCATTGGTCAAAAGGAAGCCTTGGACGAAACGGTGATTATTAAGGATATGACTAGCGGAACGCAAGAAACGGTGACGAATGAGAAGCTAGTTAACGCGGTGAAAAAGATTTTAAAGAATAATGTGGTTATCTCCCATAGTGATGAACTAAAAATTAAGGAAGATGGGGAATAATTGACTTATTTTGGATTATCCTTATAATAAGTTAGTTAAGTGTATTCGCTTGCATACGTTTTTCTTTTTATCCCAGTGAAAGTGTTTCTCGGCTGTTGAACTTTTTAACATCAAAGTAAACCACTTTCAAGCGAAAAAAGAAAAAGTATGCTCGCTCAATGTTTAGGAAAGTGTTAGAAGAAGAGTATAGTTTTTTTAACCAACGTAGTCCCAGTAAAAATTCTTCAAGACCACCTAATGATTGATTTTGATTGGTGAGTGTGTTTCGCCTTCGGCTCGTCTTGTGAAAGATTAAGCTTGAGAGTAGAATTTTACGGGACTCTAAATTTT
>CAILTR010000017.1 GCA_903837175.1 uncultured bacterium | reverse complement strand
TTTTTCACCCTTGATAGCTGTGAGAGCTACTTGGGCTTTTTCTTGGGCGCTGAAGGTTTTGTGTGTTTTGGTCATAAATTTGAGTTAATATTTCCCTCTAAGTTTAGCATATTTCGTGTGCAGATTTATGGGACCATTATACTTTTCCCTGTTGTCCCTCTAAAAAACAATTTTGCAACACAACCGTCACAATATCACCTACTTTTATCGTCATTTTAGCCTCCTGCGAGCTAACCTAGTTATTAAATAACTGCTTTTATACCTTTATCCTAGAAAAAAACAGGGTAAAAGTCAAATAAGGAGAATTCCCTAACAAAAAACACCCCCGAGGAGTGAATAAAAAAAATTATGTTTTGCAAACCACCCAGCAGCAATGTGCTTGAAGTGGTCTGCAAGGAAAAATTAAAAGGAAGAATAGGGGCGCGCTTAAGTCCCAGTTAAGATGTAGCGACATTCAAAACCCCAAGGACAGGTGTTACACCAAAGCTGATTTTCGAAAGAACAAGTAGGTGCAAAAAAATCACCGCCATACCCAGGACCTAAATTTTGACAGTCCTCAACCTTGATAATTTTCTTTTTAGGATTACTACCCAACCGCCTTTCACGCAAAAACTGCGTCGTCAGTAAGGCGGCCTCTAATAAAAGGGAGAGCCTCTCAACTTCAGCATCAATAAGGGCAATAACGATTTGGCCATTCTTAAGCCTGATGCCAAGACTAGTAATATTTTCATTCTCCGGAAGCGGAAATCTTAATCTCATTAAGAATAACGTAAGCTCGCTAATAATAGCCGCCTCTACTAATAGATCGAGGGCAGCTAAATTCCTTTTATAATTTAAAAGAAATAATTCAAAAGAGTTTAATCCTCCCAGGTTAATCTCGCCAGTCTCCAGGCGTGGAGGGTCAAAAGTAACCTCACCAAAAATTGCGACCCATGCAGCCTCGCCGAAGCCTTTGCAGGCTTTCCATAACTGCCAAAATAAATCCATTGATTCTAAATTTAGAAGGTTGAATAAATATTCAATTTGGAAAGAAGTTTGTTATCTGTCAGCTGTTGCCAACTTCTCTTAACATTGTTTAAATGCTAACACCTCCAGCCAATTCGTCAAGAAAAAAGACCTACTCGCGACAGTTGTCGCCAGCAGGTCTTTTTGGTAAACTTACTAATCAGTTGCTTTTGGTATGCAAGGAATATAGCTAGTAGTTTCCCTCTTTTTAAATCTCTTTACAGCGCGGATAGCATATTCAATGATATCCTCATCATAATCCCATCTTAGCAACGTATGCTCAATCTTAACTATGTCTAGTGAAGATGGTTGTTCTAGACAGTCAAGGCACAGACCAATCCCCACTAAATATGTTTCTCCAGTTTCCTTCACATATTCTTCAAGAGTGACGAGTCCTCCTTTACCCTTTTTAAGAAAAGAACCTCCACAGTTTGGACATCTGTTTTTATAGCTTAGTCCCCGGAGCCATTCCCAAAAATTTTTCAAAGTTTTCTCCATTGCTTCCCCCCCTTTTTTTTGAAAACAGTTAAAAGAGCTATCCTAAGTCAAAACTACTGACTCTTAATTATAGGTTGCTCTTAAGAAATGTCAAGCATCCACAGTCCAATAATATCACTTCTTTACCTTTATTTTTGTAACATTTTAATGGCTTTTTTGTAACATTTATGCTTTAAAAGATCAGCCAAAATCTTGTTTTATGTGTATAGGGGGCTAAAATAAGCCGTTTTTTTGTATAGCTGGTCCGTTATATCGTCAAGCATTGATTCCTGGCTACTTATATTTTTCATCTATCATATGAATCCTTCTGCTTGAAGCTTCTTGAGGGCTAAAAGCTGGATCACTTTTTTTAACATATTCAGCCACCAAAGCAAAGTCTTCTGGAAATTCATCTTTCATCCATTCTGGCGCTCCAAAATAATATTGGCACAACTGTGCCCAATATTCCTCGGCCTGCAAAGTTTGATTTCCCTCATCTTTATTGGGTTTTATTTTCTGATAGTAATCTTTTTCATTTGAGATGCTTGAAAAAAATGATTGGAAAGGCTTTGCGCCGTGCATTCTGTCGACAACCTTAGTCAAAAGCTCCATCCGTTCAATTAAATTTAGATTTCGACTTGTATGCCAATCGTTATTATGTCCAATTTCATGTCCAAATTTGAAATCAAGGCTCTTGGCAATCTCTGACTTAGTGAGGTGCTTCAGTTCATCATCGTTTGCCTTTATTTTTATTTCAAATCCATGCCTGTCCGTTTGCGCATCCGACTCAGCACCCTCAAGCAAATTTCCATATTCCTCGCCTATCTTTGTCACCTTATCATCGTAGGAAACTACTTCAACCGCTCCCTTAACCCAATTCTTAGGATATGTTTCTTCCGACCAGACCTTCTTCATTGTCTCTGAATCCAGGGATATTTTTTCAAAATTCCTAATTGTCGGGGCTTTTCTTTCTTCAGCTTTCTCAAAGAATGCAACCGCATCTCCAGAGCCTATTTCTCGCAATGCCTTTTCCCCCACTTCAGAAATAATTTTCTGCTCTAATTTATTATAATCAACCAAATTCTCTTTCTTAATCGCTTCTTTATGGTTTGCATAGTCAAGCTGCTCAAGCGCTCCCTTGCCAATATATGCACCGCCAATGGAAATCATACTCCAAACAACCGCGTTTTTGGCGGTTGTTTCAATTTTTTTAAAAAGTGTTTTTTTTCCTTCAACATCATTTTCTGCTTTCTTGGTTTCTCCAGGCTGCGGCGATTCAAATTTAAACATACAATTTTTATTTAACAATTATAATTCCTTCCGGAGAACGGTCCTCTGGAAAGTTTCTTATTTCTCTAAATTAACTATACACCCTTTCCCTTAACAAAAAAACACTTTGCACTCGAGACTGTAAACTAAAGTGTGTCTGGTATAATCAAAAGTAACTAACTTTTAACTAAAAAGATTATGCCAAAGTATCAAGAGATTTTAGAAAGCAGTATTAAAAACTTGCGAAGTTCCATGACAGAGTTGTCACTAGATC
>CAILTR010000016.1 GCA_903837175.1 uncultured bacterium | reverse complement strand
GCTGTGTGTGGGACATCTTATTTGTGATATTAATTAGTTATGTAGCGTAACTATTATACCTCACAACGGGGTGTCCTTTTGTTTAAAGGCAAATTGCAATTCAGATTAGAATTTAAGTGCGTAGGGTTGACAAGAAATCAATAACTTGTTAAGATAGTTATACGTTTTTAGAACAGCTTAATAGACAGTTTAAATTAGAGGTTTTTACTACTTTATTTTCACGAATGAGGATAGTTTTGGAAAAGTATTTCCCCTCTATTTTTAGGTTGGAAAATCACTCAAAATATGTCAGCAAACCAAGAAAAAGAACTCATTAAGATTGAAGGGGTGATTGTCGAGACGTTACCTAGTACAACTTTTAAAGTCAAACTGGACAATGGACACGAAGTCTTAGCTCACATTTCTGGCAGAATGCGAGTGCATTATATTCGACTTTTACCAGGCGACCGAGTTTTGATGGAAATGAGCCCTTACGATTTAACCAAGGGACGAGTTGTGCAACGCATGTAGTGGAAATGAATCACAAATCTTCGCGAATTGTTTTCGAATAATCGCGAATGAATTTTTTTAAAAAAATATTAGAGATAATTAGCGAGGGTAATTAGTGTTAATTAGCGATTTATATCATTATGAAAGTACGAGCATCAGTTAAAAAAATATGTGCGAAATGCAAGGTGGTTAGACGCAGAGGACGAGTTTACATCATTTGCTCAACCCCTAAGCATAAACAACGCCAAGGATAACAATAATTTTTAATTTTAAATTTTAAATTTTAAATTTGAAATTTTTTCTGTATTTATGATACGTATTTCTGGAATAAATTTACCCGATGAAAAAATAATTGAAGTTGCCCTGACTTACGTTTATGGCATCGGTCCTTCGACGAGTAAAAAACTTTTAAAGAAGCTCGAAATTGACCCAAAGACTAAGACGAAACAAGTTTCACCCGAACAAGCCAATAAGCTTAGAGATGAGATTGAAAAGAAATATAAAGTAGAAGGCGAACTCAAACATGAAGTAAAAATGAATATCAAACGCTTGAAAGAAGTTGGGAGCTATCGTGGATCTCGTCATCAGAAAGGACTTCCAGTGCACGGACAACGAACCAAGACCAATAGTCGAACGGTTCGCGGAAATGTTAGACGGACCATGGGTAGCGGACGCCGAAGCGAATCAAAGACCTAAAGATAGAAATCGCGAATCAACTCGAATTTTTCTCGAATATTCGCAAATAATTTTAAAAAATATTAGAGATAATTAGTGAAATAATTAGTGTTAATTAGGGATTTATATCATTATGGCTGAGGATATTAAAAAAACACAGGACATTTTTGAGGAAGTTGCGGCTGAAGCTGCGGGAACGGTTGAAGAAAAACCGACTACTCCAGTGGCTGAGCAAGCTGATGCAAAAAAGAAAAAGAAGAAGCTTAAAAGGCAAATCCTAAAAGGACAAGCTCATATTAAGTGTACCTATAACAATACGATGATCATGATTTCTGATATGAATGGAGCAATGCTAGCTTGGGCAAGTTCAGGGCTGCTAGGCTTTAAGGGCGCTAAGAAAGCGACGCCTTACGCTGCGACGCAAGTTGTGCATGATGTTTCAGAGAAAATTAAAAAATATGGAGTTCAAGAGTTAGAAGTTTTTGTTAAAGGCGTTGGTAGCGGACGTGAATCATCGATCAGGTCCCTTGCTAATAAAGGTTTTGAGTTAGTGGCGATTAAAGACATGACCCCAATTCCTCACAACGGCTGCCGACCAAAGAAACCACGACGTATCTAGATGATAGAGATCGCGAATCGACTCGAATTTTTCTCGAATGTTCGCGAATAGGCTAAAAATATTAGAGATAATTAGTGAAATAATTAGTTTTGATTAGAGATTTATAACATTATGGCTAGAGATTTATTAGGATCAAAATGTAAAAGATGTCGTCGCTCAGGAGAAAAACTTTTCCTGAAAGGTGATCGTTGCAATACTGGAAAGTGTGCAATGGTTAAACGTCCTTACGCTCCAGGCGTGCACGGTAAAAGAATGTCTCGCGGATTGAGTGAATTCGGGAAACAGCTTGCAATGAAGCAACGCATTAAACGAATGTACGGAATTTTGGAAAGACAATTCCGCAAGCATTACGAAGAAATTGAAAATAAACCAGGTGTGACCGGAGATTTACTAATGACAAGATTGGAATTGCGACTAGATAATGTTGTTCGCAAGATGGGTTTTGCGCTTTCTCCAATTCAAGCTCGTCAGATGGTAACGCATGGAGCTTTTGTGCTTAATGGAAATTCAGTAACGATTCCATCTTATGAAGTTAAGATTGGAGACGTTATTGGAATCAAGGAATCAAAAAAGGCTGGGGCTTACTTTGTGCTTCAAATTCAGGCTTTAAAGAATAAGAAGGATTTTCCACGTTGGATTCAATTTGACCAAACGAAGATTGAAGGTAAGGTAATTGCTTTGCCAGCCAGAGAGGATGTTGGAATTCAGGTTGATCCTCAAATGGTGGTTGAAGCTTACTCTCGCTAACTTATATTTTTTGTTTTTTTTAACTTCATTAACTAAAAACGTTCGGTTTGTGGGTTTTCTCATGAGCCTCTCGTTCAAAAGAGGATATGCAGACAGTGTCCCTTCCTCAGAAGCCAAAATACACAGCCATTGATGAGCAAAGTGGAAAATTCGAAATCTTGGGATGTTACCCAGGATATGGAATGACCCTTGGAAACGCGCTTAGACGCGTGCTCCTTTCTTCACTCAAAGGCGCAGCTGTAACTTCTGTTAAAATTAAAGGTGTTTCTCATGAATTCTCAACCATTGATGGAGTAATGGAGGACGCTGTTCAGATTATTCTTAATTTGAAAAAAATTAGATTTAGACTGCATACTGACGAATCAGTTAAAGTAAGTTTAAAATTTAAAGGCGAAGGTCAGGTAACAGCCGCTTCAATTAAATGTTCTTCCGATATTGAAGTCGTTAACCCTGAGCAAATTATTGCTACGATTACTGATAAGAAAGTTGAATTGGAAATGGAACTGGAGGTTTCGAATGGCTTAGGCTATGTTCCAATTGAACAGCAAGAGCGCGGTGAAAAAGAAATCGAAGTAATCGCCATTGACGCTGTTTATACTCCAATTCGTCGCGTAAACTACGAAGTTGAAAATATGCGCGTCGGAAAGCGAACGGACTATAATAAAATTACTTTGGAAATCATGACTGACGGGAGTATTACCCCGCAGGAAGCTTTTTCAAAGGCCGTGGTTTTATTAGTTGAGCAATTTTCAGTTTTGGGTGGAATCGAAATCGTTGAGGAAGCTCCAATAGTTTCAATTCAAGAAGCCCAGGTAGTTGAAGAAGCGGAGGTAGCTACTTCGAAAGAAGAGGCGCTTGACCCACTTAAGATTAAGGTGATTGAACTGAAAAATCTTTCAACTCGAACTCTGAACGTCTTGGAAACGAATAAATTAGTAAAAGTTAGAGATATCGCTAAATATACCGAAGAAGGCTTACGAGGTTTAGAGGGTATGGGCGATAAAGGTATTAAGGAGATTAAAAAGTCAATTGGTGAATTAGGAATCACCCTAAAACAGTAAAAAGCATATGAAACATTTAGTTAAAGGTAGAAAATTTAGTAGGATTAAAAAAGTCCGCACAGCCTTGTTTAAAACTTTGCTGGGGAGCTTTATCATGAAGGAAAAGATTACCACGACGGAAGCTAAGGCTAAAGAAATTAAGCCGATGCTTGATAAAATTATCACCAAAGCGAAAAAAATCTCAGCGGATGAAACCAAACGAGTTGCGATCATGCGAGATTTAAGAAAAGAACTTCCCTTGATGGCTGTTAAGAAGCTGGCGGGAGAGTTTACTGCGAAATTTTCAACTCGCACTAGTGGTTACACTAGAATTTTGAAAATTGCTCAGCGAAAAAGCGATGGTGCTAAAATGGCAGTAATTGAATTTGTATAAAGAATTAGCTTCGTTAGCTTTTAGCTTCATTAGCTTTTAGGATTTATTTCCTAGCTAGAGAAGCTAGAGAAGCTAGAGAAGCTATAAGCTATATTTTATGAATAGACAATATCATCTTTTTGATGCTCAAGGAAAAATACTCGGACGCTTGGCGACTGAGGTTGCAAAGGTGCTCAGCGGTCGCAACAAGGTCGACTATACTCCTCACATTGACGGAGGTGATTTTGTGGTGGTTATCAACGCTAGCCAAATTAAAGTAACTGGAAAAAAACTAACTGATAAGATTTACCACAAATTCAGTGGTTATCCGGGTGGAATTTCTTCAATCTCTTTTGGAGATTTATTGGAAAAGGATCCACGCAAAGTTATCCAAAATGCTGTTTACGGAATGCTTCCAAAAAATAAACTGCGAGATAAGATGATGCTTAGGCTTGATATTCATGGCGACGCAGAGCATGGACACAAGAAGATTGAAGTTACCCACTAGAAGATAGAAATCGCGAATCGACTCGAATTTAATCTCGAATGTTCGCGAATAGTTTTAAAAACATTAGAGATAATTAGTGAAATAATTAGTTTTGATTAGTGATTTATAACATTATGGCAGTAAAAAAAGCAGAAAAAACTACGGCAGTTAAAAAAGCAAAAAAGGTTGCGCCGACTTTGGAGGTTAAAAAAGAGGTTGTTGTTAAGGCTGAAAAAGTTGAAAAGAAATCAGCTGACGAAACTTACTTTTACGGCGTTGGACGTCGAAAATCATCTGTGGCGCAAGTTCGACTTTATGCTTACGATAAGGCGACTGATGCTGATTTTGTGATTAATAAGAAAAAGCTGAAGGATTATTTCCCAGGGGCTAACTTGCAGAACACCTTTCTCTCACCGCTCAAAGCTGTTGGACTTTATGGTAAAATGCGCGTCACCGTCCTTGTGCGAGGCGGAGGCGTAACTGGTCAAATTGAAGCTGTCCGACTTGGGATTGCTCGAGCTTTGGTGAAATATGACGAAACTACTAAAAAGACCTTGAAAGAACTTGGCTTTATGACTCGCGATGCCCGAGAGGTTGAACGCAAGAAACCAGGTCTTAAAAAAGCTCGCAAAGCTCCACAGTGGGCGAAACGCTAGAATTGCGCCTCCGCCGACCTTCAAAAAAGGCTTATACAAGGGAAAAGCACTCACAATATGTGGGTGCTTTTTTCAATTCAGTATTTAGTTGCAAAAAGCACCCATCACGGGTGTTTTTATTTTTGAGCTTAAGAT
>CAILTR010000015.1 GCA_903837175.1 uncultured bacterium | reverse complement strand
TATAATTGGGCAAAGCGTTTAATGTTATTTTCAAACAAAGAAAGCACTTCCTGATCTTCGAAATTCAAAAAGATTTTTTTTTCTGTTTTTAGCGATTCGAAAACTCTTTTCAACACAGTTGTTTTACCACACTGACGCGGGCCAACAATGGCCAAAATCTCCCTTCTTTTCAAATAGCCCAGAATGTCGTCTTCAATTTTCCGCTTTATATACATATAATTAGCCTACTTACGCTATAATTAAACTACCTTATCATTTTAGCATAATGCTTTTTTATGTCAATTTCACCCTTACATTTTTTCCGCCACGTGCGCCGTCCAATGATATTTGTCCGTGTTTTTCGGGGTTTTCCAATTCACTTGATCTGCTCCCAGTGAAATTCTAAAAACTATTCCTTCTCAGGATTTTCAAAATTATGTGCTTCTTTGATTTTATCTTTCATTAGTTTTTTAATTTCATTGTTAGGTATATACACCGGCCAATGAAGGTTACCATAGGCATCATATATCGGCAAAAGTTTTTCATAGTCACCTTTGCTGTTTTCAATCATCGCATTTATATAATCCTTTGCCTTTGACATAAATAATATATGACTTTGTGCATCAGACATAAGCCTAAAGGCAAGACCAGTAAACTTCCTTGGAGCGACCCTGTGCGAGAGAATAAATCCGGACTCCGCATCTACTTTTCCATCTTTCATCTCTTTATATACATTCGTACCTCTATAGGTATTCGGTGCGACTGGCCCAGCAAGAGTCTTAGAAACAGGATTTTCTTCTTTATAGCCATTGTGATTAAACAAAACTATCATCACATCATTGCGCACCGTCCCACCAACCCAATGAGAATATCGTATTTGATATCTTAACGGAGATCCATTTCTGGAGTGTCCAAACATTCTTCCTGTAATATTGAAATATACTGCAGAATCTTGATACTTTCTTGTATTTTTTGCCCAGGTTTCTTTTGTGTTGACCTCGTGTGTTTTTCCTTTTTCAGTAGCGTCTTCGATTTCTGGCCATCTAATTTCTGGCCATTTATATGACGCCCCAAGAAGTCCTACCTTTAAAATTTTCTTAAGGCGATTAGATACATCTTCTATGCTATTTCCTCCACTTCTTGCAGAGAAAGCAATTCCGTCTCTATCAATATCGTCCAATTTGTTACTGGTAATATATTCCTTAACTTTGTCTAATTCTAATCTGTTTTCCCTAAGATTTTTTTCAATTCCCTTATTTATATGTTCAAACTCCGATATGGCTTCAATATATTGAGATTGATTTCTTAAAAAATCTCCTCTCTCCTCATAAAACACTTCAAAATCTGTGCGAATCTTACTCGCTATTTTCGGTGACACCAACTCAACCATATCAATTGCTGACGTAAATTCAGACCCACTTTTTTCTATCATTATTCCTATCAATTCTTCGTTCGTAAAATTAGAGAGGTATAGCTGTCTGAAACGTTCAAAGTCGGATTTTTCTCCTCTCTCAAGATAAGTCTTTATTGCGATATTCCAGAAATCGTCGGATGAGAGATGCAAATCATCAACCATTTTTGCAATCTTTTCGGGTGATTCATACTGAAAACCCGACTCAGCATTACAATGACGAGAAACGAGAGACATTTCCAAATCTTCAATACCTTGATGCTCAACAGGATTATTTTCCTGCGTGGAAAGATTATTCGTTGACGGATTTCCTTCTATTTCAAATCTCATACAAATAATTCCTTATAATTTAAATTAAAATATATTTTTCTATATGCCCTACAAGTTAACAGCTAATGAAGTTTACCCTGTGGCAAATACCACTGGGGCTACAAACTATTTAATCTCCATCCCCCTTAACGATGCCACACGGTCTTCAATCGGCGGATGGGTCATAAAAAGCTTCATCATTTTTTTTCCTTTGAAAGGATTGACAATGAAAAGATGAGCGGTGGCGCGATTAGCAACTTCAAGTGGCTCGCTATCGCCAGAAATTTTTTCCAAGGCACGTGCCAAACCTTCGGGATAACGCGTGAGCAGCACTGCGTCAGCGTCTGCCAAAAATTCGCGTTTGCGCGAAATCGCTAATTGGATTAACATTGCGGCGATTGGCGCTAAAATTGAAAGTAGGATTGCCACCACCATTAAAATCAGCTGCAATTGTCCGCCCTCGCGATCATTATCGCGGTCGCGACCGCCAAAAAAACTCCAATTGCGAAACCAATCAGCCATCAGCGTAATAAAGCCCACTAAAACGACGACGATCGTCGAAAGTAAAATATCGCGATTACCAATATGCGAAAGCTCATGGGCCAAAACGCCTTCAAGTTCATTCTTTTCAAGCTTGGCAATAATTCCGGTCGTCAGGCATATTACGCCATGCTCTTTATCGCGCCCAGTGGCAAAAGCGTTCGGCGCGCTATCCTCAATGATATAAATTTTTGGAACTGGCAGGCCGGCTGTGATGCAAAGATTTTCCACGAGATGATAAATTTCTCTCCCGTCTTCATGCGTCACTTCCTTGGCCTTACTCATACCCAAAACAATTTTGTCACTCCACCAATACGAACCAAAGCTCATCAAAATCGAAAAAATCACCGCGCCGTACAAAATGCCGCTTGAGTTCATCGCGCCGGCGAAAACATAGCCCACGCCAATGACGAAGATTAGAAAACCTGTGATATAAATCCAGGTTAGGCGCGTATTTTTGTCAGCTTGATCGTAAATAGTCATAAAGCATGGAACATAAAACATGGAACATACAGCAGAAAAATCCTTTTTGAATTTTTGCTCCATGCTCCATGTTATGTGCTATGTAAGTCTAGAATTGGACGTTAATATTTTCCTTCTCAGCTCCTTTGGCTTCGAAGAATTCGCGTTTGGCAAATCCGAGCATACCAGCAATCAGATTGGTTGGGAAAACCTCCACTTTCGTGTTGAAGTCACGGACGTTACCGTTATAAAAGCGCCTTGAGGCTTGAATTTTGTCTTCAGTGTCAGTGAGTTCTCTTTGAAGTTCTAAAAAGTTTTGATTAGCTTTTAAATCAGGATAATTTTCTGAAACCGCAAACAAGCTTTTCAAAGTTCCCGAAAGAGCATTCTCTGCTGCATCTTTTTCAGCTGGACTAGTTGCGCCCATAGCGGCGGTTCGCGCCTCGGTCACTTTTTCAAACAATTCTTTCTCGTGCGTAGCATACCCCTTAACAGTATTGACCAGGTTTGGAATTAAATCATACCTTCTTTTTAATTGGACATCGATATCGCTCCAAGCCTCATCGACGCGAACTTTTAGCGTAATTAGGCCATTGTACATCCCCACTAAAGCTAAACCTACCAGCACTAAAACAATCACAACAATTAGACTACTTGTCATACCAAGTTTATACCTACCAATATTGTAGGGATTCCTACCGCATTGGAGGCAAAATTAATTTACTTTATATAATACGCACCTTGCGCCCTTTCTCTTACATTTATATTCATTATACACCTTTTTGCCCTGCATCAATAGAGACATGGAACATTGAACACAAAATATAGAGCATGAAACATAAAAGCCGGAAAACCATATCCTCATTTACAACAGTTAGAACGGTTAGAACATTTATAACTTTTAGCACACCTCTATCAACTAGAACATCCTCTGTGCTATAATTAACTTAGCTAATATTTAAACAAACAAAAAATATGTTGCAATTTATCATCGACCATGCCGTCTTCGTTGTTCCACTCATTGTCGGCGTGATTGTGCAAGCTATAAAATTTATCATCTATAGCCTCAAGCATGGTTGGGATATTCGCTATATTTTCACGCACGGGCACATGCCTAGCGCCCACACCGCTTTTGCTATTTCAATTATCACTTCCGTTGGCCATTTTGAAGGCATTAATTCAGGGGCTTTCGCCGTTGCTATCGCCCTAGCCTTTCTAATCATCGACGATGCAACTCGTCTGCGCATGCACCTCGGCGATCAAGGTCGTTATCTCAACATGCTAATTGAACAATTAAAAATTGATGAAAAACAATATCCTCGCCTGAAAGAACGCACCGGTCACCGCATCAGCGAAGTTGCTGTCGGTGCCATCCTTGGATTCCTCCTTACGACGCTTTTCATTTGGCTTTTGCACTAAAAACTTTTTGAGATAATTTTAAAAGCATACTATTACAGTGTGCTTTTATTTTTTATTTAAGAAATATCTTCGACTCAACATTCGACCCAATCCCATATTGACTTCAAGTGAAAAAAGTGTATCATTTTGATAAAGAGATAGATCTTTATCAATTGAAGCTAACTGAAAGGAGATGTAATATGCTATTTACTAAATGCATTGTAGCACCTATGGATCCTGGCGACGGGACACGGATATCTATCATGAGCCGGCATTCATTAAATGACGGCAAAACTCCAGATCCAGCAATCACACTTAAGTCCTATGATAAATGGCAAAAGGAGTTATCTCCAAAGGAAGAAACGCTGAGCTTATACTTGCAGAAAAAAATTACATTTGATTCATTTAGAGAACTTTACGTTTTTAAATTGTTTAATGAAGCTGCTACTTACCAGGCAGTGAGAGGCATAATTACACTCGCCAAAAAGCAAAATGTCACACTTCTCTGCATTGAGGAATCTCCGAAGTTTTGTCATCGAAGAATACTAGCGGAGGTTTGTTCAAGACTTGATCGAGAACTCATGATTAAGATTGCCTGATATGGGTGCGGAGGAAGATTACCAATGTGAGGGGTAGGGCAATATTGCCCACCCCTCTTATTATTATCCTAAGTTATTTTTTATCTTTTAAGTTTCACCAACTCCTCCTGAATCACTTGTTTATCATTCCACGGCAACTTTTCGTCGCCGACGACCATAGTTTCAAAGTTGCCCATCCCAGTGATACAAACAATATCATCTTTTTTAGCAAGCGACAGCGCTTTAGCAATCGCCTGCCGACGATCCAAAATTCTCCAACAATTTTCCCCTTCAACCATTTTTTTCTTAGGTTTTGAAATTTGGTCATTTGGATTTATTTGGAAATTGCCTGCCTGTCCGGTAGGCAGGGAAATTGGAAATTGGAAATTGGAAGAACCATTTGACTCAGCATTCTCACATTTTTCTTCAGCTATGACTCCCGCAAATATTTGATCTATAATCGCTTGCGGTTCTTCATGATAAGGCTCTTCGTTAGTTAGTATAATCAGATCGGCATATTTAGCTACAATTTCGCCCATCAAAGGCCTTTTTCCTTGGTCGCGATCGCCGCAAGAACCTAAAATCGCAATAATTTTAGCGCCTTCTTTTTTAACGCTGAAAAGTAAACCGTAAAGCTTTTCTAGGGCATTAGGCGTGAGGGCAAAATCAACTAAGATATTGACCCCTAAATCGTTCTCAACAGCCTCCATTCTCCCTGCCACGCCTTTTATTTCCGAAAGAGCTTCACTTACCTGGGCTAAATCAATCCCCTCACCCAGGGCCACACAGACAGCTGCCAGGGCATTCTCGACGTTGAAAAGTCCAGGGACATTTAACACAAATTTTGAATTTTGAATTTTGAATTTTGAATAACTTATTCCAAGTTCGATTTCCTCCGCATAAACATATTGCAATCGGTCATCTGTCATCGGTAATCGATTACCCTTAACTGAATAAACAAACTTTTTACTAACATCAAAATCGAGAAATTCCGCTGGTCTCTCCATATCAGCATTAACAATAATTGCTGATGACCCATCTGCCGACAAGGTAGGCTGATGACTGATGACCGATATTTTTTTTGCCACATTTTTGAAGAGTGTTTTTTTAGCAGCCCGATATTTTTCCATCGTTTTGTGATAATCCAAATGTTCTCTGGTTATATTTGTAACCACTGCGACCGCATACGGCACGCCCCAAACGCGATATTGGTCCAGCGCATGCGAAGAAGTCTCCAGTACTAAATATTCGCAACCCCGATCAACCGCCTTGCGAATAAATTTCTGCAGCGCAAAAGGCGACTCTGTGGTATAGTGCGACAAATTTTTTTCTTCCTCGCCATCAATCACGAAATTAATGGTTGAAGCCACCGCCACTTTTCTTGCCCCGTGGTTACCCGGCCCTGTGGGGTTGCCAGCTTTTTCCAAAATCTTCGCAATCATCTGCACCGTCGTCGTTTTCCCATCCGTGCCGGTCACCCCAATCACTTTAAGCTTGCGGGCGGGGAAACCATAGCGAAAATTCGCCAAGATAGCCTGGAGGAGATGATAGAGGTTTTTGAAAGATTGGGGAAACAGTTTTTTAATAAATCTCATAAATTTCTAATACCTAATTTCCAATGTCTAATTAATTTCTAATTCAAAAAAACCAAAAACATTTTAACATTTGACCTTAGGATTTTATTAGGAATTAGATATTAGTCATTAGACATTAAAAGCTCAAAAAATACCGTGACTAACTAATTTCCAAATCTTATTTTCTAAACCTAACCATTAACTCTTTCGCTCTCTGCAATCCCCTATACACCCCATATTTCCTAGGGTTAACAACAATATCATAACTGCCTGGAAACTGAACCGGCGTAGTGTTCGGCGAAAACCCCAACTTAAAATCAGTGATCCCGCTCCATGAAGAATTTTTATTCGTAGTTCGTACATTCGTATTTTTTTCGCCTGCCTGTCCGGTAGGCAGGTAATTCGTAGAGATACCCCCGAAATCATATCTCTCGCACCCTAATTCTTTCGCATCTAAAATGGCTTGCCATTGAAGCAGAAATGGCGCCATCACTTTGCGCTGTTCATTGCCAGAAGCGCCATGCAAATAAGTCGCGGTTTTACCATAAAATAAAACTAAATTAGCCGCAATAATTTTCCCTTCAAACTCCGCTACGTAAATTTTCAGCATCTCAGCTGGTAAAGTCTCAAGCATCTTACGGTAATACTGCTCCGGATGCGCCGTAATTCCATGGCGGTTCGCCATTTCCTTCGTAAGTTTCAAAAAAGCTTCCAATTGTATGCTTTGTATCTGGCCTGCCTGTCCGGTAGGCAGGTATTTTGTATTTTGTATTTCTTGATCTTTGTTTATTGAATTTTGTATTTTGTCTGTTGTTCCATGCTCCGTGTTACATGTTGCATGAATTTTCACCCCTCGTTTCTCTGCCAGCCTGATGTTATAACGCGTTTTCGGCTTCATCTCACTCAACAAAGTTTCGGTATCTTTCCTGATATCCAGCACAAAAATCTCTTTTGGTTGCATATCATGGGGAGCTCTAACTATTTTTAATTTATTTCCAGCTATTTCCATTGCATTTCTAAGCATCTCAAGAATTTCTGCACTTTCTGGCTCAACCCTGATCCACCCCGCTTTTTCTTTTTGTGCTAAATTAATGATTTTTTTCAATTCATCTTTGTAAATTGAATTTTGAATCTTATTGGAATTTGAAATTTGAGATTTGAGATTTTTTTTTGCTTCAGCAAAAAATATTGGTCCTCTCGGACAATACCAATATTTCCCCACTAATGGCAAACTATGCTCGATCACGCTCGCCAAAAAACCTTCACGCTCCAAGCAAAAAGTTTTGCGTCCCACGCTAGCCTGAAACTGACGCCATTGAGCCGACTGCAAAAATTCTAAATTTTCGAGCTTCTTTTCCATCTTTAAAGTATACCAGTAAAACCTAGAAAATAAAAAGAGAGCCTTGTAGATATGAGGCTCTCTTTTTTTAGAAAACTGCACTATCAAAAGGATTAGAAAGTTATCGAACCTGGCGAAGTAAATGTATAAATTTTAAAACCACCAACGTTGTTATAGTTAACTGAGCCAGTCGTTGAGACCGCGTCGGCGTAAGTATCAGGATAACGAATAATAACAACACCCGAACCTCCAGCCGCTCCTGGACCAGCAACTGTGCTGTAGGCTTTTCCACCGCCACCGCCACCCGTATTAGCCGTACCTGCTACCCCAGCAGCCCCGCCACCACCATTTCCACCAGCTTTATTATTTGCAGTTGAACTACCACCGCCACCGCCACCGCCAGCGTAAAAAATAGCTGCGCCAGTAATGGAATTGCTGAGCCCAACGCCACCTACTGCTGCGACTCCATTTGAGACTACATTTCCCCCAACTGCTCCAGCTCCACCGCCTCCAGCACCTGCAGTTGTTGCAGGACAAGCACCACCTTTATTGCCTTGGCCAACAATACCATTACCGCCAGCGGCACCAACAGTACGACCGCCACCACCACTACCTCCAGCCACTCCATTGAAAGCGGCTCCAGTGCCTGGGGCTCCTCCTCCTCCACCAGTAGCGGTTATTCCATTGAAAGAAGAATTACCTCCATTTCCGCCAACTGCCCCACTTGCTCCGCCCGCTCCACCACCCCCAACCGTAATAGTATAAGTTCCAAGAGAAACTGGTAACGAGGTTCCTGCCAACATCCCACCTGCGCCACCGCCACCGCCTGAAAAAATAGCCGCACTTGCTCCACCACCACCTCCCCCACCAGCCACAACTAAATAATCGACTACTGTAGGGCTTGGTAATTTGCAAGTATTATTTGGGTTATCATAAACATACCCACTATTACAAAAATATTCGCACTTAGTTGCTGTGTCAGAGCCGCTGAAAACATATGGTTTATTTTCCGTAAGGGTAGTATTGGCCCCAGAATATACAGTGAAATTTGCAGGTGGTAAATTCCCAGTGCACAATGGCGTTAAACAATTTGTTCCGTCCCAGACCTCATGTCCAGCGTTGCATTTAAATTCGCAAGCAGTCGAGCTATCAGAAGTACTATAGCTATACGCCAGATTTTTTTTAGGATGAGTATTAGCTCCACCGATATCAAAGACAGTTGAAAAGAAAGGAGGGAGAACTCCTGGGGTTCCAGTGCAAGTTGCGATAGCACACTGCGTGCCATTCCAATCAAAGTAATCATCGCAGGAAAACTCGCATTTTTGAGCTGTATCTACTGGGCTATAAGTAAGAGCAGTGTTCGCAGTAAGATCCGCTTCATCGCTTGGATAAACAGTGCCGTTAAGATGACTGCCGACACAATTAGCTAATCCCTGTTGATACTCAGCAAAAATCTCACGTCCAACTAGGGCATGGCTAAAAATTTTAACCTCATCAAGCTTACCCTTAAAATGACTATCCGCGCTTAAGCGCGCTTGCCCTGTATAAAAAGCTGTTTCATGTAAGACGCTTGGCGTGAAACTCGCCTTATCAAAAAGAACTTCACTTTTAAGTTGTCCATTCACATAGCCACTAATATGACCTTTACTTCCGGGGGCATCACCCTGAAAAACTACCGCCACATGCGACCACGTGTTTAGGGTTAGTGCCCCCAAGTTAGCTCTATGCCATGTAGATCCATCACCAACACTAGCTATCCATCCCCCACCAAGGGTAGCGCTGTCATATTGTAAAGAAATCCCAGAAAGAGTACCTTCATTATAATTTCCCCAAATTCCACGGTAATTATCTGCAGCTGTCGGGTAAACCCAATTTTCAATAGAAAACGACTCACCAAGTCTATTGACAGGATTAAAGGTGGAAGTAGCATCAACGTAGTCATCTACTCCATCAAAACTAACCGCTCCGTTTAATTTCCCGGCTGTTGTCCAGGCTGGGCCATTAGTTAAGGTTCCATCATATCCGTTTCCACTATAATCGGCCGCACTTGTTCCAGTCGTCTCTTCAAACGTCCACCAGGCAATTGGTAAACTCTCCTTAGTAACAGCCAGTTCCACGGCGCGAACAGTATCTAAATATTGGGCAGTTGTATGAATAGTAGCTACATCATCAATTAGGTCGTCGCACGAAAGTTGTTTTGGAGTTGGGGATGCCGCACTAAAAAAAGAAGCCTGTATAGTTGCATTTCCATTTACTAATTTAACGAAGCCCTTCAAGTCACCTGAAACACCAACATTTACACACTCGGGAAAAGAGAATTTTAAAGTTCGCTTATTTAGCTCAGTAACAGTTAGATTATCATTTATCGTCCTAAGCGCCACCTGAGCAGCACTATCAGCGGACTGGTAGGCTTGAACAGAAAATTGGGTTGAACTGGCATTTTTCTTTTGTATCACAGCTGCCGAAGATAAACTCATCGCAATCGTGAGCATCATGGACAAGATTATGAGCGAAAAAACTAGTGCGGATCCTTTTTTATTCTTATTATTTGCCCCTAAACTAATTTGAGTTGGCATATTGTTTAAATTTTTTGTTAATCAAAGTTTCGAAGTTAACTCCGAGAAAAATATTTATTTAAATTATACCACAAATCAAAAAAAATGCACTTTCAAAGTTTATCTTTTACCTAAATTTTTTAAGGCCAGTTTTACGCGCTCTCCAACGTCTGTAATTTCTGGAGAAATTTCCTTTAAAGTTTCGCGTGCCTGCGTGACGGAATAGCCCATAGTAACTAACGCTTCTAAGGCGTCGCTATCAGAAACGACTTGCGTTTTTTCGCCGAGTGACATGTTTGGAATTTTATTTTTCAGTTCCAAGATTACCCGCTGGGCAATTTTCTTACCGACCCCAGAAACCCTAGTTAAAATAGTAACGTCATCATTTAAGACCGCCGCACAAACAGTCTTTGGATCTGCAATCGAAAGAATACTGAGCGCCGCTTTAGGGCCGATGCCCGAAATTGAAATTAGCAGTTCAAACATTTCCAATTCTTCAAAATCCACAAAACCATACAACGCTAAAATATCTTCGCGTACGTAAGTATGAATATGAAGCTCGACATTAGTTCGGCCCGCTAGTTTTCCCATGGTATGGGCAGTTACAAAGACCTTGTAGCCGACGCCACTGACATCCAAGACTAAATAGGCATCGCGCAGAAAATCAATTGTACCAGTTAATTTTGCAATCATATAAGTATAAAACATGAAACATGGAACATGGAACATGCACTCGCTAAAAAATTATTTTAAACAAACTTTTCTTAGATGTCTTTGCGAGCCCGTAATCAGGCGTGGCAATCCAGAACGTTACAACCTCCTGGACTGCCACGGATTTCGAGTACAAAATCCTCGCAAAGACAAGAATAAAAAAATCCTTTTACGCTTTCAAGGTTAACTCATCTATCCTAAAAATATAATTATTTATATTACTTACGGGCTGACGGAAATACTTTTCGAATCGCTAGTTTGGTTACCCTTTTTATCAGTAACGGTCGCTTTAATCTCAATTGAAACCGTCAAGGCGTCTGGCGAGTAGGAAACTTGATATGGATCAGAGCTAGCCGTACCTATTTCGCTACCGTCGACGAAAAATTTAACTTTATCCACGCCGTAAGGCGCATCTGTGCTAGCTTGGATAGTCATGCCGGTTGAAACGCCACCCACAGCTGAAACAGAAACCTTGGGTTGATTAGAGGATGAGAAATCCGACATTTTACAATCTTCAGTTGGCGCAGGTTTATTATCACTGCTCTTTTTGCCATCTTTTTTTAGCCAATCCTGTAAGCCTTTTTCCCAATTTTTATATTGTGGATCACTAGTTGGATCCTTGGGAATATCGCCTCTTGGATCATCGCGATTAACGTAGTAAAGAATATCATGCAAATCAGCAAAGTCCTTTTTCTCAACGTCTCCAGACGGACAAGCATCACTAGCCAAGCAATAATCACTTTTAGTTCCTGGAATTTTACAAACTTTTAAATTATCCTTCTTATCAACTTCACCATTTAAAATCGGTTTACCAGCATCTTCTTTTTCATATTTCGGAAATTGCTCGATGGGAGTATTTTTTAACGCTTCATTCATAAAAGCTCGCCAGATTGGAGCCGCTACCACAATTCCATCAGAACCAACCTTCATAACTGAATTATCATTGTTTCCCACCCAGACCCCCGCCGCCAGCGACGGCGTAAAGCCCATCGCCCAGCCATCATGAAAATCATTCGTTGTTCCGGTTTTCGCGGCCACGGGTCGGTCCGTAAATTTAAAAGGATTATTCTCGCCAAAAACTGGCGCGCGATAATCATTAGTCGACATAATATGGTCCAGCATCGCTATATACTTTTCTTCAACCACTCTTTGCCCAGCTTCGGTTTTATATTCCTCTAGCATTGTTCCATCTTTATCTTGGATTTTTAAAATAGCTATTTTGCCATGATGAATTCCGCCAGTAGCTAAGCCGCTATAAGCGTTAACGTGATCTAGGAGCGTCACTTCTCCACCGCCCAATACTAAAGAAAGGCCGTAACGATCAGGCTGGTTAAGGCCGGTAATCCCAAGACTTTTAGCTAAATTGATGGAATCGTTGACGCCAGCTAGATAAAGGGTTTTCACAGCTGGGACATTAAGCGACATCGCCAAAGCATTTTTCATTTGAAGCGCGCCGTGAAATTTCCCGTCATAATTTTGCGGAGTATAATCTTTACCAGTATCGGTACTAAAATTAGTTGGGACATCATACAGCAAAGTTTCTGGGGTATAACCTTTTGTAAAAGCCGTTAAATAAACGTACGGCTTAAAAGATGAGCCTGGTTGACGAGGGCGAATACTAGTATTATCTTGCGGTTCAAAGGTACAATTTTTTCCAGAAATACAACCAGCCGGTTCGGATTTCCCAAAATAATTTTTACTGCCAACCATTGCCAAAATTTGGCCAGTTTTTGGATCCATCGCAATCAGAGACGCATTGTTAGCATTTTGCGTTTTATTTTTTGCTGCCCCATCAGTTACCGCTTTTTCCGCGGCTTGTTGCTTATCCCAATCCAGCGTTGTATAAACCTTTAGTCCACCTTGCTCAACAGCTTGCTCACCATATTTTTGTTCCAAATAATCTTTGACGTACATCACAAAATGCGGAGCTGAAATATTATCCTGCTTAGGACTTATCGCTGAAAGGACGTCTACATTCATTGCTTCATCCGCCTGTTCTTGGGTAATATAACCTTGCTCAGCCATTTTTTGCAGCGTTAAATTTTGCCTAGCTTTTAAATTTGTCACATGTGAGCCAAAAGGTGAGTAATAAGTCGGCGCATTTGGGAGTGCTGCCAGTAAAGCAGCTTCGGCTAAAGATAAATCTTTAGAAGATTTGCTAAAAAAAGTTTGCGAAGCTGCTTCGATCCCATAAGCGCTCGAGCCATAAGGAATTTGGTTAAGGTACATCGCCAAAATATCATCTTTAGAGTATTTTTGCTCTAGCTCAATTGATAAAATTAACTCTTTAACTTTCCGCGTAACGGTTTTTTCATCCGTCAGCAGAGATTTTTTAATAAATTGTTGGGTAATTGTACTCCCGCCTTGGGCCGCGCCACCCTTAATAATATCCTTAAAGACGGAACGCAAAATAGATTTGGGGTCAACACCATGATGCGTATAAAAAGTTTGGTCTTCTAGGGCGATCGTGGCATACTTTACATTTTCTGGAATTTGGCTGAAAGGCACAACCGTGCGTTTTTCTTCGCCATGAACGTCGTATAAAAGATGCTGACCGCTCCGATCATAAATTTTAGTCGATTGGGCAACCAATTTAGCATCCACCGAATTAGCGCTCGGTAAATCTTTAGCAAAATAGAAAAAAGTTCCAGCAATAAGTAAGACCAACAGCCCAAAACCAACCAGTGTAATTTTACCGAAAAGCTTCCACCTTTCTCCGGCAGACATATTTTTAATTTTTTTGAAATTTTGAGAAATAAAAATTGGTCGCATATTTTATACCAAATCAACTAACTCACTGGCGGTTGCAAGGAGGTCGAGCCTCCCCAATGGAGGCTCGACCTCCAACGTCTTGCTACCATGAATTAAGTTAACTGTGTATTAGGATTTGTTTAACAACTATTTTAACCGAGAATAAATACATTATACGCTTAAAGCAGCTTTTTTCAAAGCTGCGCATCAAATCATCTAAAATGACACCAAGAGCCTTCCTGATACATCATCTAAAATGACACCCAAATTCATGGTAAAGTACGGGGTTAACTTTTAACCCCAAAACAAGCCATGAATAAAGAATCTAAGAACCAATATATGAGTAC
>CAILTR010000014.1 GCA_903837175.1 uncultured bacterium | reverse complement strand
TATCACTGCAAGTGGGGGCTGTGGATAAGTTTATCCCGTCAAAGCTTAAAATTTGACTAGGACGGTTTTTGGGGCTTGCGAAAAGCAAAAATTGAACGCAAAAAAGAGCCGACGAGGCTCTTTTTGTTTTGTGGAAGGTTGCGTCTTTTGGGCGTTATCTCGGCAAGGCAATTGATTCCAAAATCTTGCGTTTCAAGCTTCCCTCATGCCAATCAAACTCTACCTACTCGATCACATTTTCCAAGGAGACCTTTAGATTTTATTTGTTAGCAACCGCACTTCTTGTTAATTTTCTTTGGAGTACTTCTCTTGTGAGCAGGAATTGTCACATTTTTTGGACCTGGTTTTTTCCCCACTCTTTTGGGGGTGCATTTAATTTTAGTCATTCGAATCACCCCCTTTCTCAATCATCTCTTCGACCTTTCTTTTCGCCTGCTCCAACAATTCTTTTGATTTTTTGCGAGCCTCGTGAGCGGCAATCACCAATTCTGAAATTTTCTTTTGAGTTTCGATTGGCAAGATTGGAATCTTAAATTTTCTAAGATTTTTAGCGTAAATGTATGGCTGGGCAAGACCACTCTTATCCCTATCTGATTGCATTCTGCCAATAACTGAGTTCAGAACAATTCCTAAATATATTGGATTTATTTTTTTCTCATCTGCCCTTATAAGATTTATGAAACTTCCAATAGCAATATTTTCATTTTCAAGATAGTTATGGCAATACCCCAAATTGGCACCAACGGAATAATATAGAATATCATTTTTTTTGATTAGATAAACTGAATTTTTCTTATCCTCAAAAAAAGATTTAGAGACTCTTGGCTCTTCTTCATCAATCAGAAATGCATAATCAATTTCTTTATCTTTTATCCATTTCTGAGAGAAAAATTTTATTTCTCCCTTTTCCGAATATGGTGGTTGATTTCCATTATTTATAAACACGGTTAAATTTTCTAAATACTTAAATCCTCCTTTATACACTTCTACAATTTTAATTATCTGTTCATTTTTACCCTGAAAAAATTCAGCATCAATACGATGCGCAGAGTTTATTTCTGAAAGATTAACTATTGAAAATATTTTTTCATTATCACTAAAAGCATTCAAGCCCAACTCTTCAAACAGCAACTTTTCTGCTTGTCGATAGAATAACTTTGAATTTTCATTCTGTAAAACTGCTTTATTAAAAATTTCATCAACTTTATTCTGACTAACTTTAGAAAAAACAGGAATTTTTATATTTGTCAGATCATCAAGGTTTACCCTCAATTGAACTCCTCCCATACTCTCTCTTTCACGCTGAAGACACCCAAATTTTGACTTTAGATACGTAACTAAAAAGTATGATGAAAAAATTTCCTGATTCTTTGGAGAAATAATTCCCACAGCCCTATTAGCAGTCATAATGTCCCTTTTTTGAGGAATCACAGCAATATTTCCAACAGTTCCCATTATAGAAAGCACTATATCTAAAGGCTTAATGTGAGATCTTTTTAATCTATTAAAATACTCTTCACCAACGTAAACAGGGTCCGAATCGTCTATAAAAAATTCTTGCAAATCTTTTGCACGAAGATATCTTTTCCCATCACTATCAACAAAGCCAGGTATCTTAGCGTGATCCCCATCTGTTATCTTGCAAAATTCACCCAGTTTTATTGTCTTTATTTTTTGTAACTTTTTGGAAACATCCAAAAACACTGGCTGATAATATTCGGCATCCAATCGAGCTGCACCTTCAAGTTGAGATTTTTTAATTATTGAATAATTTACTGTTTCCATTGCTTGAAATAGGGATAGGTAATAAAATTATATTAAATTTACTATAAAGTATATTGAACTCAATATACAACCTGCAAAAACTAGCAACAAATTTAACTCGTCTATAAACACAATATTGCAATTGATTTTATCAATCTTAGTAATATCTTTTTCATTTTCCGTTCGGGCTTCCTCTTCGGCGACTTCCTTTGAAAAATGTCTCGAAATTAAAAACAAAAGTATTGATAAAATAAAGAACACAAATCCTAATATAAAATAAAGCTTCAAAAAATGGTTGCAGACTTTTTCATAAGCAAAAAATGACATATATAAACCGCCCACTGCAACATAAATCAAGTAATGATCATTTTTTTCTTGAATTCTTATAAATTCCTTTTCTCGATCTTTCATTTATTTTTTTCGTGGCCTAGACGCAACGCCTTTATGAGAACTTCCTGGTCTTTGGGACAAGGCACTACCAGCAGCAGTTTTTGAATCCTTGCTTGTCCTTCCATCTCTTATAACCCTGCTTGCCGAGCTTGCAGCTTTCTTGCCTGTTACTTTTTTTGAATTGTCTTTTGTCATATTGTTAATTTTTAATTGAATTATAAAATTTCAAAAACTCCTCTGCGATTTCATCCAAATCATGGTCAATAATTTTCTTGCCAAAATCATCATACATCACATTCCCCTCGCTATCTTTTCTATAAACATACTCACCTGAACTGTCCTTGCCACCTTTCTTGGAAGTCGCCATAAAAATCGGATAATCCTTAGGAATTTGCTCGTCCTCTGACCAGTCCTGGCTATACTAAACCAGTACCTAAGAGAGTAGCATTTTGAAAAAACTGGGTTTTGGCGTAAAATACGGGCACATTAATCTAAAAAACTATGCCCGCAAAAACACGCAAGCAGTACAAGCCGGAATTTAAG
>CAILTR010000013.1 GCA_903837175.1 uncultured bacterium | reverse complement strand
GCTTCTTCGCTCCGCCTCGAAGCTGGGGCGCTACACTCAGAATGCTCGCACCTGCTCGCATCCTTCTCGCGCCCGTCCGATTCTCTCTTATCGCTAGACAAACAAAAATCTCCACTTAGTGCGGAGATTTCTTATTTGTAGACTACCTGTTCAACAGTTGGAACCTTTTGATTGAGGAATTAAGGAGGTGGGAAAAATTAAAGCAATGTATTATTGCCATTTAAAATATTTTAGATATAAAAAAGACGACCTCTGAGGTGGGTCGTCCTAGCTTCTGATGAAGCAACCTTTTTACTTGCTGATGTTGAGAAATGCATCACGGTCATAGAAAGCACCTTTGAAAAACTGCGAAATGCGTGAGTTGCCGTCCTGGTCTTTCACATACGTCCAGTAGCCTTGTGTTTCTTTTGTCCAGCCCTTTGGAGGCTGAACTTTGAAGAACAGGTCGTCGTGCTCTTCAATGGCAGTGAAGCCGAGTTCTCCCAGAACGTCCTTGACGGGTCTTTTGTCGTCCGATGTCCAGTTCATTTTCTTTGCCAGAAGCCAAGATGCACTTTCGGCGACTGCACGTTGGGCGGATTCTTCAACCCGTACACAGTCCTGCGGTGAGCGTCCCGTGAGATTGGGAGCTGAGCCTTCACGGCGGATAGCTTCGTCGGTGTAATTCGGATTATACTTTGACATGTCTCTCCTCCTTCGGAAATAGATACTGCTACTTTGCGGTTAGGGCTTCATTGAGAAACGCTTTTGCTTCTTCTGCAACTTCGGGGTCAGTTATGAGTGCATCGATGTAATGAGGAGCCGACATGTACATCAGGCTCGACATCATGGGAGGCATGCCGTCGGTGTAATCATGAATAGCAAGTGCCAACAGCATTACGACACCTTGTGCAACTTTTTCCTCCCCAGCGTGTTGTAGAAGTTTCGGAAAAAATTTCTGCTGGGTATGGTCAACATCACATACTTTTGACAGACGTTTGAGCATCTCCTCACTATTGGGAAGTGTAATTCTTTTTCCTTGTGTCATTGTCGTCTCCTTGTTTGGATTTGATGTTCAGATAGAAGCCATGCAGACTGCAGAAAAAAACTCCTTGAGAAACTCTTTTTTGATGTATACATAGATCATTCCCATGCGATTTGTGAGCTGAATGCTGATGTAACCATTTTTCGTGAATAGAGTGCTACGAAGTTGATCATGGATGATGATGCTAATATCGGTCTGAAACTTCTCCAGCATGTCACTCACTCTTCCGTACGAAACCCTCTGAAGAACAAAAGGAACAGATACATCATCTACAGTCAACTCTCCTGATTTCATAGTGCTTGTCAGTTCGTTGCCATTCTTGAGATTTTTGATACAAAAGCTGTCTCCATGTGGTTGACTTCGAATTTCAAGTTTCATTTGCGTGCCCCTTTCTTTGATTTGATATGTATAATAGGTTGTTATTCTATTGTTCAGGTACAACTTTCACTAACGGATAATGATAGCATATTTCAGCTTATTAGTCAATGGTTCCAATTCTCCCCTGAGGTAACAAAAAATAAGGCTTGGGAAAGCCTCATTTTAACTCGTAGAATACCTGTTCAACAGTTGGAACCAAATCATGGAGGAGTTAAGACTTTGGCAGGAATTGAAGCAGGGTTTTAGCTTATCAAAATAGAGAAAAGAAAATGAGTCGCACAACTGTGCATTTTGCGTACATGCCAGTTTGTCAAAAAAATGGCGAGGGTACGCAGACTCTTTTTTGAAACAAACTGTGAACATGTCGCAACAATGTCCTGTTGTGCGAGGGTTGGAAAAACACACCCTAGGGAAAAAGAAAAAGGAGTTTTTACAAACCCCTTGCTCCTTTTCTTTTCAATCCTTAATACACAATGTAGGATTTGGTTGATTATCTAAAAAGCAAAAAACTCCCTTTTCAGGAAGTTGTTTGCAGGAACAGTAAGCTACTTGAAGGAAAACAAGATTTCGTCGCTTGTTTTGATCTTGGTTCACTTTCCAGCCTTCATATATGCTCCAATTGTGCTTGGCTGAACTCTTGGCACATCCGTAAACCAATGTTGCTTTTCACCGCACCTTCCATCCTTTCAGACGAATCCACCGCACAAAGGCGGATGGCGGACTTATTGCACAATACTGTTTTAGCCCGAAAGCTAAAAATGCCAACTCTCACTATTCCAAATATATTATACATCATTTTACTCCGCCGTGCTATCTGCCTCATGCTTCATTTTTGCCAACAAATCAAAATACCCGACAAGACCGTTGGCTATTTCTGAAACTTCAGCAAAAGAAGGATCCCTGCCATATTCAGCCTTAATTATTTGCTGTAATTCTAAAATTAACTCTTTTGAAACTGCCATATTTTTTACACTTATTCAATCTTGGCTATTTGGCTGATTTGCGTTTGTTTCGATCATGCACTATAGAATATCAATTAGCCTCAAGCTCCAATTCCAAACTTGAAACAAAGTTTTTCAGATCTTTTTCCCTCAACTTCCTAAAAAAACTTTCATAGTCATTTGGAGAAATCATCCAAAAGAAATAGCTATTTTCCTCCTGAAGTTTATTTAATTCTATTATGTGCTTTTTTGCATATTCCACTTTTCCCTTATTTTCATCACAAATATCCTTATCGGCTTTTGTTTCAATTATTAAAATATCATTGCCAATCTTAATAAAGAAATCGGGATTAAATAATCCATTTTTAGGATGCTCACCCTTTCTCCATGCATAATTTATGGAATAAAATCCCGTATCCTTTGATTTTATCCAAGCATCTATCATTTTTGCATTCTCTTCCTTTACTATATTTTTAACAAACTCCCTTTCTGGTTTATGACTAACAAGTGCAATATTTAAAGGCGTTTTGAAATTATAGTTATTCTCTACTCGAACCTTGCAAGCAGTGTTTAATTCACTACTTCCATCAATAAATGCCTGCTCAACTTCCTCTATTCTTTTGATCTCATTTTCTTCACTTAGTTTTAAGGAGTTTTGATCATAAAAAATAGTCCCTTCTTTTCGTAAAGCGGAAATGGATATGCTGGATCTTTCAATTTCTGAGGTGTTTTTTGGTTTTATATTATTACTTTTGGCTACATATCGTATAGTTTTAAACTTTGAGCTAGCTCTACGAATAACACCAAAAGCTTGCAAAGTCTTTTGCATGTTTTCCTCACTCACTAATTCTCTTCTTTCTTTTATTTTTTCTAATGACTTTTTTACAATCCTTTCAATCATTTCCTCAGGATACATTTTAATATAATCAATATTGTCAGCCTCACTCCATAAATCAATCTTATTTTTAATTTCATTCACAACCACATCAACTGGGTACATTTTCACAGTCGTTTTAACCTTGATAGTCTTTTGAGTGGATGGGTCTTTAACACTAACAAAAACAATCTCTCCTTCGTGATTTTTTGGCTGATCTGAATAAGTTATAAATTCCTTATCAAATTTATAGCTTCCTTCTTTTTTGTATTCTTCAGTCTTTTCTTCTTTTTCGTAGTCTATATTATGAACAGTAAAATTATAATCCTTATCTTTTTGTGTTATATAGCTAAAAATTCTTTTTTCTCTCTCGAGTATTTCATCAACTAAGCCCTTTATTTGATCATACCATTTGTCATGATTAAAAATCTTTACGGCTGGTTGCTCCAATGCGTACTCTTTTGGAATTCTAAGACCTCTTCCCAAGACCTGAGAGATGAGAAGTTTTGAATCAAAAGCTTTCTTTTCATGTGGCACAATCTGAAAAACATTCTTAACATCCCACCCTTCAGTAAGCATCGAAACAGAAAAGATGTACTCCACCTTATTATTTTTATCATCAACCTTTTTCAAAATAACCCTATTTTGATCATGCTCCTTGGCTGAAGTTACGATAAGCGTTTTTTCCTCAGCTTGCTCACCACTCAAACCCTCATTTTTTATCAAAAACCTCTGAAAATCTTGAAGTAAATCCTTACAAACCTTGATGTCTTTGGTTATTAAAATTGTAAGTGGCTTTATTTTATTATATTTTCTTTTATTGTCCTGATGAATTTGAACTATTTCTTGAAATTTTATGTCCTGTGAACTGTTTTTATGATCCGTATTTTCATAGATATATTGAACATCTTTTATCTGCTTTTCTTCAATTGCCTTTTTCAGAGAATATCTATATACAACATTTGAAAAATATTCGTCTTTTATATAACAAGTACCTGAAAGTCCGACTATATATCTAAAGTCAAACTTTTTATCAACTAGAAATTGCTCCCATTTTTTCAAATCTTTATCTATTGGCGAATATATATGATGAGCTTCATCATTTAAGACTAAAGTTCGCAAGCCATTTCCCTCAAAACTATCCCTAATGGCGGATCTGGTTTTAACGAAGACGGCATGTATGTTTTCAATGCAAATGTCACCTTTTTCAACTGTTTCAGAAGCATTGATAATACTTGGATTTTTATATTTTGATCCTTTTGGCAACAAGTCTTTCAATATTTTATTGCTTGCCAATTCTTCAAATTTTTCCGTCAAGCCGTCTTCAATAGTAAGTGAAGGGCAAAGCACCAAGACACGGTCAACAACCCCTTCAGCAAGCAAAATTTGAGCTATGCCATACATAACATAACTCTTGCCAGTTCCAGTTGCCAAATCAAGTGAACAGTTTAGTTTTTCTCCAAGCGGTAGATTTTTATAGAAGGCTTTTTCGTTCGGATGCTTTTCTTGAATGATTTCGTTACTATGATAATTTTCCTCAGCTAATTCTTTGATATTCTTATATTTACCTCCAAGCAAAAATTTCACAGCCTCACTTATTGCATCTTTTTGATATTCTCTTCCAACACAAAGCGTATCCAAAAATGGTTCGTATTTATTCAAATCCAAAATAAGAGGATCTACATTGGGATCAACCCTTAGAACCAAATCTTGATTTTTGTAGGTTTCTTTGTTTTGCATATTTATTTGAAATCTTTTAATTCCTTAACCTCTTTCTTTTCATTTCCAAAAATATCCATATAAATCAACATTATTTTTTCATCGGCTTTTCCTTTTTCGATCTTTATTTCAAACTTATCCTTTTTAATATCCTCTGCAAAATAAACCTTATCAAGATCAAAAACTTCACCATCAAAATTCCAATCAACCATCACGGCAGAAAGTGTTTCCCTGTTGGCATATTTAACGGGCTTTTTGGATCTTATCCTGCTTTTGAAGGTTTTTATTTTTACAATAAATGAATCTTTTTTAGAAGAATATTCACATTCAACATCAGGGGCTTGAATGAAATCAAACCCAACCGCTTCAACAGTATTATTTACATCCTTTTCGTCAATCGGCTGTTTCAGGTTTGTAAAATCCTTTTTGTGAAGTTCATTTATGATTGAATATGGTATTCTCAAGATATAATATCTAACTTTTCCTTTTTCAATATAGTCCTCCATGAAATCAATATTGCCTGCGGGAGCTATAATGAAAAACTGATTAGATATTTGTGAGCCAATATTTTTATGCAGATCGCTTATATATCCATAATCCAAAACAACATCTTTGTGCTTTTCATGATTGAAAACAATCACATGATTATTTCCGCGAAAACCATCAAGTTCAATACCTGAAAGCTTGTGTTTTTCATCTCTAACTTCAAAAAGATTCAAGGCAAAGTTCCGATACTCATCCCAAGGAAGCTCTTTCATTTTTTGATAGTCATAAAGTCCAGCGTTGTATAAAGTGAAGGGCTTTGGCTCTTTGCTATATTTTTCATCTTTATTTTCCAAGCTCTTTGAATTGGCAATAGTCAAAATTCTTTTCTGAATTATGTATATTGAAAGCTTTCCGCAATCACAACCAATCCATTTTCTACTAAGTTTTTCAGCAACTGCAAGCGTTGTGCCCGATCCAGCAAAAAAATCAATTACAATATCTCCTTCACGTGAAGACGATTTGATAATTCTCTCTAATAATGCCGTCGGTTTTTGCGTGGGATAATTCAGCCTGTCTTTTGACATGGAGTTTTCATAGGGAATTTCCCATACATCATTTGGTATCATTCCATCATCTGGATAATAAATTCTCCATTTGCCAGCATCAAATCTCTTTCTGCAGATCTTACCTTTGTCATCATTATCTCTAAAATGAGATTTTATATATTCATTTGAATATGGTATTCTAGCTTCTTTTTCGTTAAAATATGTTCTTTCAGATTTTCCGTAACAAAAGATTGTGTCATGCTTTTGTGCAAATCTATCATTGGGTCTACCTAACGTGGAATAATACCAAATAACCTCATTTCTAAAATTATTTTCGCCAAATATTTCATCCATTAAAATTTTTACATGATGACCCTTTTTATAATCAAGATGAACATATATAGACCCGTCGTCTGCTAAGATTTCCCTTGCTATAATTAAACGCTCACGCAAAAATTCCAAAAACTCTGCACCGATAACTTTGTCCTGATATACTTTCTCGCCATTCTTCATGAAATCCTGCATTGTAGCAAAAGGGGGATCAATATAAATCAATTTTATTTTGTCTTTTGTTTTTAATAAATTTCTGCCTCTTTGATCGTTGTATATTTCTTTTAAGACTTGAATATTATCTCCAAATATAAGTTTATTTGTCCATACTTTGCCATTCTGTCCAAATGTTCGCACTTTTTGAAATGGTACCGCCATTGTTTCTGAGATGATGTCTTCTTTTCTTTCTTTGCCAGCATACACAAGCTCATACTCCTTTTTCTTTGTAGGGAAAAGTAAATCGCGGTAACCCTCAGGAAGATCATCATTATTTTCCAAAAGTCTGATGATTTTTTCCTTCTGATGTTTTGATATTTGTGAAGACATAAAAAAGACGACTTTATAAAATAAGTCGCCGAGTATTCCTGAAAGATTTCTCTTGAGAGGACGACCCGGCTGTCTATACACTCAAGAAAACACTAGGTGCCTCTATTGCGTAACCGAATCGCCCACTAAAGGGCACAATAGAGACAAGCAAGTGCTTGTTTTTCCTAACGTTTATTTGAATGTATAGACAAATACATAATATCATTAAATAAACAGGAAAACAACCCCAAAGACTTGATTTTATAGGTGTTTTGGCTTATAATAAAGGAAATTAAGATTAAAATTCCATGTCAAACTCAAACAAGGACATTATGGCGATATTGGATAGATATTGCTTGTCTGCAATTAAAAGCAATGATGATAAAACATTTTTTCTAAGCATTGCTGATTATGTTAAATTTGCCGATGCTAATTCAGAGTCTAATAGTGCCATAAACAAAATTCTAAAAGAAAAAAACGAGGAGTATAAAATTCAAGAAGAATACGAGACTAAAGCTATTGAAGAAATCACAAAGGTGTTGGATATATTAAAGTCTTTAGCTATAAAACACGATAAGATCAAAGAAAGAGTCAATGGCATATTTCTGGAAAACGAAAAATATGAACGAAGCGAGATAAGCAGTACTCAATCTAAAGTCGATAGATTATTTGGATATGCCACGGAAATAATACGCCTTTTGAGAGATAATGGAAAAAATACTTTAGTAAGTCAATATGTTCAAGTAGATCCGAAAAATGCAGATATTATTATCTCATATTCCATATCTGAATCATACGACCGATATACGGAAGAAAAGGATTTAATGAAATATAGGAATAATTTTATTTTAGGAGGTGAGTGGAATAATTTAGTTTGGGTTTTCAGTACGCTTAATAATATTAGAGAGTTATTAAAAACTATTAGAGAAACGGAAAAGAAAGAGGTGTTTTTGTGGTTCGCATATTATGATAGATATAAAGAAATGATCGGGATCATGGAGGGTAAAAAAGATGGCTTGGGTTCCTTTTTCAAACGAGAAAATCATCAGAGGAGCTTAATAAGGATAAATAATTATTTGTTACAAGAACTGCTACTGGAAACTCGCAAGAGGTTGCCTAAAAAAGACAATCTAGACACTACCATACCAGCAGAAGGTGAACCCATCACCAACATCAAGGTATCCAAGGGAGAGCGTAAATTTTATGTATTGGTTAATGATAAGAAGCAATTTGAATTTACCATAAGAAATGCTGATGAAAAAAATAAAACTCGTTACTGGGATTTAATAATATCTATCGCAGAGAATGGTAATGCAGAACCCGATCCCAAAACCACCAATGGCGTTTTATCATATTTTAATTCCAGCAAGGCGAATCCCATTCTCAAGGTTTTCAATGCTCAGCAATTGCTAGAAATTAGTAGTGAATGCTTATATCCTCATGCTGGTGTAAAATTTGAAATTATGAAAGATGCAATTCGTAAAAAGTATTTTAAAGGGTAAGAACAATTAAGAATAGCTTGTGGAGATTAAAAATAACCGCCAAAAAGGGCGGTTTTTTTGTGGTTTATTCTTAATCATTCTTATTTTATTCATATAAAAAGCAGACTTATTATGAAGATAATAAAGAAATTAAAATTATTGGAATGATTAAAAAATTTAGTAAAGAAAAATACTATCCAACATCAGATTTGCTTATATGCAGTGTGCTTGTCTATTTTGACCATATTTTGCAGGAAGTCGACAAAAGCGATTCATCTCGCTGTATTTTCGTGATTAAAAAAACGAGCAACACGGACAAAGTATTGGATGATTTTTATAATAACCGCCTCTTGATCGAACCAAACAGGTTTCAGTCAATCCAAAAGGACATCAAACGGCGGATCTATAACTGATCATATGCTCACAATCCAGCAAATAAAAATTATGCTCAACAACCCTAATATTTCCGATGAGGAAGCAACAGAAATTAGGGATGGTTTTCGCTCACTCGCTGAGATTATGTTTGAGCAGTGGGAAAAAGAAAAAGAAATTAGGAAATAACCAAATTAAAATAAATTAAGATTATGAAATCAATCGAAAGGCGTTATCGTAGCATAGAAGCAAAAAAGCATTTTTGGAGTTCCTTTGTCTGCTTTGCGGAAGCCGTGAAAGGGCAATATTTTGGTAAGCAGACTATTAGCCGTTGGTTTGGCAAATTGGTCGAAAAAGATGACTTTACGGGATGTGATAAAAAGCAGATCCTAAAGCACCTTGAAGACTTATCTAATCCAGCCGAGGACAACCAAAAATAGGCATAATTATCGCCTCAGTGCGGTTTTTAAAGCCATTCCATACTTCTATGCCAAAAAGATACAATACACGGCTAATCAAGCAAAGAAGAAGCTATTCTCCAAGCCAGATAGCTAAGCTTTTTAGCATAGACAGGAAGACATGCTTTCGTTGGATAAAAGACAAGGAATTAAAGGTTCTAGGATTAAATACCAATCAGACTCTTATTTCTGGCGTTGATTTGAAAGAGTTTCTTGATAAAGAAAAAGCTGAAAGAAAAACCAAGCTTGAAGAAAATGAATTTTTTTGCATGAAATGCCACAAGGCAGTGAGGGCAAAAACTGGAAGTGAAAATATTGTAAAAACAGGAAAAACAATTGGCAAGGACAGCAAGGATCAATTGAAAAAAATCGGACTTTGCGAGCTTTGCGGAACCAAACTAAACAAACTTTTGAGTGTCTACCGAAAAGATTAATAGGTTATGCGTTATACCTCGTAAATGTCCCACTAAGTCTAGCTAATAAATCGTAAGTAAAAATATGCAATCAATAGTCTACAAAAATGAATTGGCAAAAAGAGGATTTTATAAATATCTTGAAAACGCAAAGAGGTTTTCTCCGAAATCGATTGATAGTTACGAAAAGTCTATTTGGCTTTGGGAGGATTTTTCCAAAAAGGCTGATTTTAAGTTTTTCAATCAAACAAAGGCAGAGGAATTTAAGGATTGGCTAAAAAATAAACCGAAGAAAAACTCGCAAGAATTAGTAAGTTTGTCCTATTGTTATGATATTTTGAGATATTTAAAAGTTTTCTTTGAATGGTTGTCGGGGCAACCAAATTATAAAAAAATAAACCGAACAGCTATTGATTATCTAAATTTAACGAGGGGAGAAGCCAAGATTGCCACCCAATCAAAAGCAAAAATCTACCCGTCATTAGAAGAAGTCAAAAAAATGATTGAAGGCATTAGGGGAAAATCGGAAATTGAAATGCGAGATAAGGCTTTGATTTCGCTAATGTTTTTAACTGGAGCAAGAATTTCTGCTATTTTTTCTCTGTCCATGCAAAATTTTGATAGAGAAAATTTGATCATACGCCAAGATCCAACACTAGGAGTTAAAACAAAAAATTCAAAATTGATTACAACTGCCATAATGGAGTTTTCTTTTTACAAGGAGCCGATAAAATATTTTCTGGAATGGTTTGATTATCTGGAAAAAGAAAAGGGATTTAAACTAAGCGATCCTATATTTCCAGCGACTAAAATAGACAATGGTAACGACAATCTAGGATATTATAATACGGAGAAAGTAGAACCAATTTTTTGGAAAAATACTGGTTCCCCAAGAAAGATATTTGAAAAAAGAAGCAGGCAGGCTGAAATAAAATATTATAAGCCCCATTCCTTTAGAGATTTACTAGTTAAGGAAATATCCAAGCTTCCCTTAACTGAGGAGCAGAAAAAGGCGTTTAGTCAAAATTTAGGGCATGAAGACGTGGGCACCACTTTTGGCAATTATGGCTATGGAAAAATTAGTGAAGATAGGCAGATTGAAATAATAAAAGGTATAAACTTCGACAATAACGGAGGCGAAGAAATTGCAGAAAAAACACATAGCAATTTAAGTGATAATGATATTGAGCGAATTGCTAAAAAATTAAATGCGTTGTCAAAGAGTTAAAAATGCGGTATATTGTTAGTGTCGCCTGAATCAATAAAATCTCCGATTTTTTTATACCTCGTTGCCCTAAAGGGGCAGTGTGCTAATGATGTATATCTTCGGAGATACTGATTTAGGCGACCACACTGTCCCTTTAAGTTTGTCAAAAATAAAAATATGAAAGGCATAATCTATGTTCGAGTATCAAGCGAAGAACAAGTCAAAGGCACATCCTTGGAACATCAGGATGATCTTTGCCATTCTTATTGCCAAAGCAAGGGCATTGAAGTGATGGGAATTTATCGGGAAGAAGGAGCTTCAGCGAAAACGGCTGATCGGAAGGAATTCCTGCGAGCCATTGAATATTGCCGAAAAAATAAGGGGAGGGTTGATGCTTTTGTGGTTTATAAGGTTGATAGATTTGCAAGAAAT
>CAILTR010000012.1 GCA_903837175.1 uncultured bacterium | reverse complement strand
TCCGCAAATTTTCTTATAAGCCACTTTAGCCTTTTGCATTACTTTTTCTTGCTCAAGTTTAAATTCAAAAAAAGTATTTTGCAGGGCCAGCGTTCCGAAGGTAGTCGGATTTTCAAAATCAAGTAAAGATTGCTCGGCTTTTCGTTCGCCCACAAATTCTTTGACCACGCTATCTTCTAAAATTTCCACTCGCTCAGTCGTATGTGAAGTATGAAAACCATCCATAATCGGCATCACGGGCGCATTGATTTCCTCGGCCAATTTCAGAGCAATAATCGTATCATCATAAGCATCTTGCGCTTGCTCAGCAAAAATTTGAATCCAACCCAAATCTCGCACCGCCATCACGTCGCCATGTTCCCCATGAATATTCAGTGGCGCACTCAGGGCCCGGGAGCTGACGCTCATCACGATTGGAAGCCCTAAGCCGCTAACCACTGGCAAAGTTTCTGCCATATATAAAATTCCTTGCGAACTCGAAGCGGTTACAGCGCGCGCGCCAGCAGCCGACGCGCCGATAGTAGCGCTCATCGCGCTATGTTCAGATTCTACCTGCACAACCTCAGTCGCAACCAAACCATCCGCTTTCATTTTGGCATAAGTTTCAATAATTGTCGTCTGAGGCGTGATTGGATAAACCGCCATCACATCTGGCTCAATTTGTCTCCAAGCCTCCGCCACCGCGTAACCACCGGTCAAGGCCTGAATTTTTGTATTATGTATCATGTAGAATGTATTAAGTATAAATTAAAATTATTTTAAACCTATCTTTTTTAGTCCAGTTATTAATTTATGAACAATAACGGTTTGTTTTGAAATTTTATCAAAATCTTCGTCATTCAAATAACCTACATCTCTTGCAATAAATAACTGACTTTGTATTTCTGTGAGCGATCCCTGGGCAATGCAATAAAATTGTATTTTATCTTTTATGGTATTTCTGCTAAAGCCCTCTGCGATATTGGATGTAACTGAAACAGCGCTTCTTCTCATTTGACTCACCAACCCAAACATCTCTTCTTTTGGGAAATTTTTAGTTACAGTATAAAGCATAATGACCGACTTGTGCCCCTCTTGCCAGGCATATAAGTCTGTGAAAGATTGAATTTTTGTGCTTTTAAATTCCATACATTATACATTCTACAAAATACCTTATACTTGTTATGAAAAAGTTTACTTTTTCATAACAATCGCTTTCACTGGGCAAACCTGCGCGCAAACTCCGCAACCTTTGCAATATTCGAAGTCAATTTCCACAAGTTCTTTTTCTTTTGCAAACTGGGCGCTGACCTCACTTTCTTGCTCGCTACGCTTACGCATTTCCATCACCGCCTCAGGACAAAATCCCACGCAAGTCGTGCAACCAATGCATTTTGCTGCGTCAATTTCTGGCTTCAGATAGCGCCAGTCCCCTGTCTTTGGAGCCTTTTCTTGATTGTGCTTAATAATTCCGCCTTTTTCCATATTGGTACTAATTTTCACGAATTTATGACTGATTTTCACGGAGCACGGATATCCGTGATATGTGTCAATCCGTAATCAATCCGTTTTTATCCGTTAAGTTTTTAGAGTTCGTCATACCCTGCCTCCATCGCTTGGATATTTTTTTCCGTTAAATCTTTTCCAATTTTTTCAAGAAAAACTCCCCGAAAAACCTCGGCGGCGCTTTCCAACGAAACAACTGCCGTAATTTTTAGGAGTTGTCCAACTAAAACCATATTTGGATTTGGGCTGCCAATCACACGGATAGCAATTCCATTAGCATCAATGGCGTAAATCTTACCCTTAAAATGAGGCACTTCCTTTCTAATTTCTTCGCCGGTTCTTTTTGAATTAACAATTAAAACTTCGTGTTCATCCAAATTATTAGCCACGTCCTGACCATCTAAGACGGTTTCATCCATCACTACTACCGCATCTGGATCCGTAACCGGCTCTTGGGTTCTTAATTTAGTTTTAGCAATTCTTAAAAACATCTTGGTCGGCGCGCCAGATCTTTCCGGCCCAAAAAAAGGAAAAGCTTTTACAAATTTCCCCTCATTAACCGCGGCGTGCGCCACTAACTCCGAAGCGGTTTTTGCCCCTTGTCCGCCCCGCGCAAAAAAAATAATCTCAAAAGTGTCTTTGTATTGTTTCATCCAGTAGTAGAAATTCAAATGGGCTTTGCCCAAAAAAATTAAATCAATTAGTTGTAATTTTACTATTATTTAAACTCAAATAAACCAGCTTAATGTAAGAAATTTTTGAATTCTCACTACTGGATTCATTTTTATATTTATTCGAATTTTAATTCGAATGACTCGAATAAATTTTTATGTTTCTTAACTTTCTCCATTCTAACACATTTTCCAAAATCCAGCACGCCCAAAATTTCCAAGCTGAGTTTACTAAGGCAAAAATAATTATGCCCCGCTAGCTATAAAAATTTCTACCTTCAATTCCATCTTTGCCAGACCTTTCGCCGTTTTCGGCTCATCGGTTCGGACACACATCCGAAGAGGTTTGGGCATTCAAGAATCTGAATGCCCAGTTTAAATAAACTACACTTCTTTGACTTCTTTATAATATTTTATCGCCTCCAATACAATATTCCTTTTTAAAACATCAGAGACATCGATAAACCGCAAAGAGCAATGCTTTGGTCTATTTTTTAAAATAGCCGACCAGCCACCAGCATTTCTCTGCCTAGTTACCATTTGAATAAATTCACCAAGAATTTTCCACTCATCCATTTGAGTGCATCCCTCGGTTACTAATATGTCAAACTTATCTACTACAACTAATCGACTACTGCTAGTTTCTGTTGTAGTTACCAATGTTACTTTTTTATTAGGCATGATGCATTTATTTTTAGGTTAATTGCAAAATATAAAGAACAAAAAAAAACCGACCAGTTAAGGTCGGCTTCTTTTTGCAAGTTCTGGTTTAGCTTAAACGCTCTCCACACCTAGCAAAAACAAACCGGCCTTGGAAGTCGGTAAACCAAAAGAAAGAAAATGAAAATAATTTTTGGAGTTGTTTTTGCATCATATTAAACTAATATTATCAAATTAATTATTTCTGTCAAGAGTTCGCATCAAATCATCTAAAATGACACCAAGAGCCTTCCTGATACATCATCTAAAATGACACCCAAATTCATGGTAAAGTACGGGGTTAACTTTTAACCCCAAAACAAGCCATGAATAAAGAATCTAAGAACC
>CAILTR010000011.1 GCA_903837175.1 uncultured bacterium | reverse complement strand
GGTTCTTAGATTCTTTATTCATGGCTTGTTTTGGGGTTAAAAGTTAACCCCGTACTTTACCATGAATTTGGGTGTCATTTTAGATGATGTATCAGGAAGGCTCTTGGTGTCATTTTAGATGATTTGATGCGAACTCTTGACTATTTCTTCTCTCAGTGCTATACTTTGGATATAACTAGGTACCCAGGACAAATCCCAGAGGGAAAGCTAGCAATAGCTACTGGACTGCCTGACCGAGACTCGCGTCTCGGTTTTGTTTTATCTATTGCATCAAAATAACCAATTTTTTTTCAAGCATTTTATAGTAACCCTGTAATCTTTTTTCATTCTTTTTGTCAAAATGTGACCGACTAAGGCCAGCAACCATATCCGCCAATCTCACACAAGCAACTTGGTCGTCCTTAACCATCCTAACCTTGCCAGAAGAAACGCCCTTGTCACGTAAGACTTTCTTAATTTTAAGTGCATACCACTTTGGCTTTTTTCCATCAATATATATGCACGAAATGCGTTTCTCTATTGCCATGTGAGAAAGAATTCTTTCCAACTCTCTTGCCGGATTTACTGGATTTTTTATTATGGCAATTTTAACTTTAAAGTCCAGCTTTAAAGCTTTTTGAATAAATTTTTCTTTAAATTTCCAAGCAATTTCCGACCAATGAAATTTTTCTATTTTTAATTCTTTTTCTATTTCACAAATCCTTTTTTCGATCATATCAAAATTTTCAACTTCAATATACACCAAAGCAAATGAGGAATGATCAATTTTTTTATGTATTCCAGATTCATCAATAAAAATATACATGAATTTTTACCTTACCTAATTATGGTGGTATTATAACGTCCCATTGTTTTGACTGCAAGGCTTTTTTATCTCGTTACAATATACTGAAATATTGTAATATCCGAGCTGAAAGAAAATAGACCTACATATTAATATATAGGTTTGGCTTAGCTAAGAGAGCCTGGTATGAAATCCAAAAAGAGCTTTCCGGAGGACCGTCCTCCGTGGAGTTCCTTTTTCTTTCCCCGTATCTTGTATTTCGTATTCGCATTCTGCACCCCTTCTGCACCATATGAAGTACGTAGGCGAAAAACAAGTAATGAGCGTTAAAGAATTTTGAAACGTAGCGACCGCCAGCAGGCGTAGGAGCGTAGTGTAAATTCTAGCGAAGAACGCAGTTTTTGCCACAGTATCTTCATCCGGTGCGAGTTTTTTCAGCCCAAGGCTGATCACCCTTTGGGTGACTTTCTCGGTTTTTTACGCCTGTCCGCCTTGGGTGGAGAAAAAAGAAATGTGGAAATAAATGTTCCTCCTAAGAAGCTAAGGCCTAAAAAGTTTACCTCGTGGCGAATGCTATTCGGGGCTAATGCCTGCCCTACACTCCCACTTCCCCCTAAAATACGCTCGCTCGCGAAGGAATTGGCGGTAACGCTGAATTTTTTTGGAATTAAACCCGCTGCTTTGGATATTTAATTGTTTAAATACTTGAATGATTAAATGATTAAATGCTTCTATGACTTTATAACTATTTTTGATATCTGATTTACGGCTGGCAGATTCGTAGTGATACAATTTTGCATTTGGGGTGCAAATTATTTTATAACCTTTTGCGCGAAGACGGAAACAAAAATCAATGTCGTTATTGTTATTGAAAAGGTACCTGACCCCATTTATTTGGCTATTTTATAACCTTTTGCGCGAAGACGGAAACAAAAGTCGATGTCATTATTGTTATTAAAAAGGTACCTGACCCCTTTTATTTGGCTCGCTAAAGGCATGGGATTTTACCAGAAAACGCGAGAAACTCGAGGGTCGCTTCGTTCCCAAGGAAGCTTTCATTAATGCTTTTTTCAAGGCAAAAGAAAATGCACAATTAATCAAGGAGGAATTCGGAGACAAAATAGAACTCAATTTGGTAATAAAAAACAGTAATAATGAAGACGAGGACATTAAATCTGACATCAAAACTACTATTGACAATTTAATAGAAACGCCATATAATAAAAAATCATTACAAAAAACTATATGCTAAAAAATATACTTTCAAAAATATCAAATAAAAAGAACCAAGGGCAAATGGTTAGTTTTTTCGATTTATCACCTGCTGAAAAGGAAACGATCATGAAAAAGGCAGCTAAACTTTCCACACAGGATCAAAAAGACCTCCTGAAGGAATACGAGCGCAAATTCGGAGAACTTCAAACCAACACTTGCAAATAAGAAAAACGAAACAAACCACAAAAAATCGGAGCTCAGCTCCGATTTCTGTTTGCAAAGAATGAGTTTCTGGTCCAATATCCCGCCTTCCTTCACTTTGAACCTGTAAGAAATCCTTACATGTTGTAATTTTGTCAGCTTCATTTTCTGCATAGATATTTTTAAGATGTTGGGTGATGTTTTGTGGTGTTGTATCAAAAAGCTCCGCCATTCTCTTTTGTGTCAGCCAAATATTCT
>CAILTR010000010.1 GCA_903837175.1 uncultured bacterium | reverse complement strand
CTGAAAACGTTGTTTTAAGTTAAGCTGTGTGTGGGACATCTTATTTGTGATATTAATTAGTTATGTAGCGTAACTATTATACCTCACAACGGGGTGTCCTTTTGTTTAAAGGCAAATTGCAATTCAGATTAGAATTTAAGTCAAAAAGCTTGACATTTACCTTTAAATGTGCTTAGCCTAACTGTTATAATGAGTACTTGAACAAAGAAATAATAGCCTGCTATGTTGAAGGTTTGCATCCTGTGATGTCAAACATGATGTTCGTATTTAAAAAAATAAAATAAATAGCAAATACTATCATACTCGATAGCGTGATAGTATTTGCGAAGAATTCTAAAAGTAAAATAACTTTAGTCAAAAACTTTTAAAAAGCAGATAAAAAACTTTAATTCAAAAACAATGCGGTTCCCTCCAACGGCGGACAGGCAAGCCGGAAACATTAAGCCGATAAAAAATTTTGTCTTCGCGAGGATTTTTGTACTCAAAAATCCGTGACGTTCCAGAACCTTGCAACGCGCTGGATTGCCACGCCTGTCTGCAGGCTCGCAATGACATATTTATTTTTTCGTAGATTCGTTTTTAATTCGCCTGCCTGTCTGGTAGGCAGGCAGTTTCGCATCGGTCAACCTACAACCTAATTCCTACAACCTACCAACTGCCTTTATTTTCATCCCATCCTTCGTATCCTCAAGAATAAAACCTTTCTTTTCAATCAAAGCGCGGAGGTCGTCGGATTTTTTAAAATCTTTGCCGGAGCGGGCGATTTCGCGCTGCTCAATTAGTCTTTTGATTTCTTCGGGAATTTCAGCTTGACCAAGGAGGGTAAAACCAAGAACGGAGTTTATTTTTTTCCAAAGGGTTAGGATTGCTTTGGCGCTTTGGCTGGAAAGTGTATCGCTAGTAATTTCGCTATTAACTTGCGAAATAAGTTCATAAAGATTACTAAGGGCTAAAGGCGCATTAAGGTCATCGTCCAGCGCAGCTTCAAATTTTTCGCGATAAATGGCAACGTCAAAAGTTTCTAGCGAAGAATTTTCACTAGCGGTGAGCGCTTCTAGATTTAAAACAAAATCATTAATCTTTTGCAGATTTTTATGCGCTTGCTCGAGGGCTGGCCAAGAAAATTCCATTTGACTGCGGTAATGCGAGGAAAGAAAAAGCAGTCGCAAGTCCATTGCGGAAAAACCTTTTTCTTTAATATCTTCTAGGGTGTAGAGGTTGCCTTTTGACTTGGACATTTTTTTGCCGTCAGCCAAGAGGTGGCGAGTATGCAACCAGAAGCGAACAAATTGTTTACCGGTGAAGCACTCGGTTTGGGCAATCTCCGCTTCGTGATGAGGAAAAATATTATCTTCGCCGCCCGTGTGAATGTCTAGCGTGCTACCAAGATATTCGGTACTCATCGCAGAGCATTCAATGTGCCAACCAGGATAGCCAGTTGACCAAGGGGAAGGCCATTGCATTAGATGTCCAGCAGGAGCTTTGAGCCAAAGCGCAAAATCCCAAGGATTTTTCTTATCGGGATGCTCTTCGAGACGGGCGCCAACTTTTAAATTTTCTAAAGTGTTACCAGAGAGTTTGCCGTAGTCTTCAAATTTAGTGACGTCAAAAAAGACATTGCCATTTTTTTCATAAGCAAAACCTTTTTCGACCAGCGCTTCGATAATTTTAATCATCTGCGGGACGTGGGCGGTGGCGCGCGGAAAATATTGCGCGGGCAAAATGTTTAGCTCTTTTTCAACTTGCTTAAAATAGCTCTCATAAAACCTGGCTATTTCTTCGGGAGTCTTTTTTTCTCGGGCGGCCGCTTTTTCAATTTTATCTTCGCCACTGTCGCCCTGAGCGACATCGTCTTCAGTTAGATGACCAACGTCAGTAATATTTTTAATCAAGCGAACTTCATAACCAAGATATTCTAAATAGCGTCTTGTAAGATCCGATAAGAGATAAGTTCGCACATTGCCAATATGCACATACCCATAAACCGTTGGCCCACAACTATACATCCCGACTTTACCGGGATTAAGGGAGACAAACTCTTCTTTCTGTTTTGTGAGAGTGTTATATAAAAAAAGCATTAGAATTCAAAAATTATTTATTAACGCATTAACGGATTAACGGATTGATTAAATGCTCAGATACTTATCAAAATGTATAGAATTAAAGTCACCTTGTCAATTTTTGTTCGAATTCGTTAATGCGTTAATTCGCTAATCTTTTAATAATGAATTTGTTTTTTTATAACCATTTCTTAACCTTGAAAAGGATCATCGTAAAAGAGGCGATGGCAAACATGATAGTGACGTGAATCCAAAAACCAGCGTCACTATGGTCGAAGGGAACTTTAGTACTCATGGCCATGATGCTGGAATAAACGGTCACCGGCATAAAGATGGCGTTGAAAATCGTTAAGACTTTCATGGTTAAGTTTAATTTGTTCGAAAGCAATGAATTATTTGTTTCTTCCATGGACTCAATGGTCTCCTTATTGCTTTCGAGGGCATTCCAAAGGCGGATGTTGGTGCCGACTAAATCTTGGAAATAGGGTTTAAGGTCAACGGGCAGGAGTTCGGATTCCATTTGGGCCAGTGATTCAATGACGTGTCGCTGAGGTTTTAGCGTTCGGCGAAAATTAAGTACGTCGCGTTTGACTAGCGAAATTTCGACCACCATTTCTTTTTCTTTACCCGCAAAAACCTGTTCTTCAATTTCGGTTAGCTTTTCATGAATATGGTCAAGTCGCGGAAAGCAGGACTCTAGAAGCATTTCGAGAATATAGTAAATTAGATGGGCTGGGCTTTTATCCATATAAATTCGACGTTTGCCCTCGCTTTTTTCAAGGTCGGTAAAAAAATTATCGAATTGATAAATTTCTTTGAGGTGACCCGTGATTAGATGATCTTTTGTGATAACAATATCAATTTCACCTGGGTAGGTGGTGCGCGAAACGACGTCGAAGAGGGGAATATGGATTGTCAGGTAAAGGCAGTTATGATATTTTGTCGCCTTTGGGCGAAAAGTTGGCGTGATAAATTCTTCGATCGCCAAAGGATGGATATCGAAATGTTCTTGCAGATAAACTACGTCATCTGCGCTTGGGTTTGAAAAATCAATCCAAGTTATATTTTTATAGGAAACGCTTTTCATGAGCCTATAAATCTACAAATTAATTTACCTGCCCGCACTGACGGACTCACAACGATGATGTTATTTCTGTTTAATTTCATTCACTGATTACTGATTACCGATTACTGATTACTGATTACTTTCTATATTATACCTTATTTTTTTCGCATTGACAAAGAAAATGATTGTCGGTAGGGTTAGGATATATGAAAAAGCTGGTTTTATTTTTAATTACAGTTTATCAAAAAGTTTTTTCGCTGGATCATGGCATTCCAGCTTGGTTTTTAGGGCGGAAAATTTGTCGGTTTCATCCGACTTGCAGTTTCTATACTTATGAAGCGATTGAGCGCTTTGGGGTTTTAAAAGGTAGCTGGCTTGGGATTAAAAGAATCTCGCGCTGTCATCCGTTCAATGAGGGTGGCTACGACCCGGTGCCGAAGAAGTAGCCCCAGTGGCATACGCCACGGGGTAAACTTTTTAGGAAATACAATTTTGTTAAAACACCAAAAAGGCATACTTCCATATATCCATTTATGGAAGTAGCTAATTGCTTATCTTGTTCATTGATTATTGTGTATTGACTATTGACTATTTATTTTTGACTTTTGGATATAAAAAAACAGCCGAAGGTTTTCGACTGAGGGATTATTTTAAGACCGATGCGCCAGGAGGGATTTTCGCTCCTGGCGTTTTGTGAACCTAAATCGGAGTGATTAGTGAAAGAAGCATCAAGCAGCCACCTATCACTATCATGGTTTTCCATAAGATTTTGTAGAATTTCGTTTCCTTATCAGGACCTAAAATAATTGAGATTATAATTATTAGCAGTCCAAAAGAAAAGCCTTCCCAGCAGACATTTTTTAGAAATTCCATAATTTCGTTTTCTTAATTTAAAAAAATGAAATGTGAAATGCCATGGCGGTACCTTTGATGCCAAGCAATAAGGACAAGAGAATAATGGAAACATTTAATCCCTGATACTTATATTTATTGGAATCAATGAGTTGAATTATTCCCCAGCCAACGCCAAGCGAAGCACCATTTATGCAGAGCAATCCAAGAGTTTCAGCTAGTGGTGGCATTTTTATCTACTTTAGATTGTTTTGTGGCCGCTTTTAAACTATAAAATTGTCAATAATACTAAGCTGCACAATAGCGTGATATGCTGCTCCCGTCAAGGGTTTCAGCTTGACTTTGTCGGGTTTTCCTGCTAAAAAAGTGAGGCATTGAAAAGAAGTTTTTTGTCAACTAAATTTTTTAGGGAGTAATTATGGCTACTAAAATTGCTGGTAAAGGGTATTCAGTTGATTATCTTATAATGTTATGCCGCACTGGAGACATGGCAGAGCATGCGAATTCTTTCTGTGAACTTCTTGAAATAGAATCTCCAGCTGAAGTATGGGAGAAAATGAGGGCTTTCCAGATTGGAGATAATGAGGACGATAGAAAGTCCAAAGGGCAGAGCGCAGACAACACATCAGTTTTTTTGCTGACAGTTGCCCTGTCTCCGTCAGTTCAGATTATAGCTAAAAATGACGAGTACATTGAGTTCGTTTTCATTTATGAAGATCTGTGCAGAACTTATTTCAACAAGAACGATCAGGATGGCGCTCTTGAGGGAAGGGGCAAGGCTCATCGCAGCTTGTATCTTTTATTGAAAGGCTGCGAGGCTAATGGTGTGCGTGTCAAGATTTTCAAGTAACCGCTTACTGTCTATCTTTCTATTGTAACTTTTTTTAAAATTAAACCTAGTGAGGTGATTAATGGGTATGTTTGTTGCTTCAATTAAAAAGCGTGTTCTTGAATACGCTGAGATGGATACTGTTGCCCTGAAAAGTCTCAGGGGTAGTACGGATATCCTTACCTTTTTTACTAACTTCAGAATGGCTTTAAATAATGGTTTGATTCGGGCTGCTGAGCCTGCTTCAGAATCGCCAACTGGCTGGAGAGTGAATTTGTGGGTCAAGCAGGGTATCCTGGCTAATATACGGCTTGGCGAGCTTGCAGAAGAGCGTGTTGAACTTGGAGAATTTGGTTCCTTTCTCTTTATCGACAAGGACACGATGCCAACTAAGTGGATTGTAACTTCTGATAATGTTCGCATTGTTCCTGGTGGATCGTCGGTTCGTGATGGAGTTTATCTTGCTCCTGGGGTGGTGGTGATGCCCCCAGTATATGTCAACGTCGGTGCATACGTTGATGAAAGTACTATGATTGATTCTCATGCCCTCGTCGGCAGTTGCGCGCAGGTGGGTAAAAAGTGTCATCTTTCAGCTGGCGTTCAGGTTGGCGGTGTGCTTGAGCCAATTGGAGCTATGCCGGTTATCATTGAGGATGAGGTGATGGTGGGCGGTAATTGCGGTATCTATGAAGGTACAATTATTAAGGAAAAAGCAGTTATCGGTACCGGAGTTATTTTGAATGGCTCAACGCCTGTCTATGACCTGGTACGCAATACTATTTATCGCAAAAGCGACGACGCTCCTCTTATTATTCCTTCCGGGGCAGTTGTTGTCGCGGGATCGCGCCCAATTAAAGGTCCTTATGCTAAGAAATATGGTCTTCAAATGTACACCCCTATCATCATTAAATATCGTGATGATAAGACAGACAAGGCGGTTACGCTCGAAGATGCTCTCCGGTGAGTTCTGTTTTTCCAACCAGTCATATGCCACGGCATCCGTCGTGGCATTGGCTAAAAATTTTTAAGATCTGACAATGTTTGGGTCTTTTTTTTGATGCCGTTTTTTTCACAATATGCTAAATCCCGCATATGCGGGATTTAGCATATTGCTTGGGGATACCCTTTTTACTGAATTTTCTTATCAAGCGTGTCAAATAAATGCATATGCATTTATTTGACACGCTTTTATTTTTTTAAAATTTGTCTTTGCGAGCATGTAAGCATGCGTGGCAATCCAGGACAATGCTCCGTTCTGTTTTCCACTCCGCCCAGGGCGGATCGCAATGACGGATATTTTTTTGATGCAATAAAATTTAAAATAAGACGTAGTATTTTAAGCAGTTAGCACTCGGACTTGACGACTGCTAACACATAATATATAATGATATATATCACTAATCAATCGCTAATATTATCACGAATAATCGCGAATCTTATCTTACATTTATTCGGGAGTATTAGAAAAAATTTGTGTTGATTGGAGATGTATATCCTTAGAGAGAATTAGAGTTAAATTAGTGGTTGATTAGTGATTTATATCCTTATGAACGATAGGCAACAAAAAATTTTAGCGGCGGTGATTGAGGAATATACGCAAACTGCAGTGCCAGTTGGGTCGCAGGTTTTGGTTGGGAAATATAAATTTAAAGTTAGCCCAGCTACTATCCGCAATGATATGACCGCCTTGGAAGATGATGGATATTTGTATCAGCCACATATCAGCGCTGGCCGAATCCCAACTGATAAAGGTTATCGCTATTTCGTGGAAGAAGTAATGAAAGACAAAGTGCTTTCGAGGGAGGAGCAACAAAAGATGCAACGAGAATTTTTGAAATTAAAAGCTCAAAACACTCGCCTAACTCGCACGACGGCCAAACTCCTTTCCCATGTCAGTGGAAATTTTGCGATTAGTGGCCTCATTGATAACGATGAATTTTCTGATTTTGGAATGCGGGAACTGATGGAAGAGCCAGAATTTAAAGAATTAGATGAGATGTGTCGCTTGGTTGAAATGCTGGATTATGTGGATGAGAAGTTTGATCAACTGACGAAGAATATGCAAGCAGGGGAAACGAGAATTTTTATCGGCGGCGAAAATCCAATCCAGGCTGCGGCTAACTGCTCAATGATTATTTCGCCGTATAAATTAAAATCTGGAGAGAAAGGAATTTTGGCGCTAATTGGGCCAAAGCGCATGGAATACGCGAAGAATAAGTCGATGATCGAATATGTGAAGAAGCTGTTGGGAGCGTCGATGGTGATAGTATTTATGCTAAATGTAATAATAAGTTAAATAATTTTCAATAATCAATTCTTAATTTTCATTGAATTTTCAAGTTTCAATAATCAATTATTTATTTTTTTGAAAATTATCTCATTGTAAATTTATTGTGAATTGGAAATTGTGAATTGTAAATTAATATTTTTTAATCCTATGTCAAAACAACACAAAAAAAGTGAAGAAGTAGAGAAAGAGGTTGAAGAAGAAATTATTGCTGATTCTGATTTGCCTACTGAAGAGGTAGATTTAGCTGCCAAAGAGGTAGAAGATGAAGTTTCGGTTTTAAAAAAGCAGGTGCAAGAAAATTTAGATAAATGGAAACGGGCGCAGGCGGACTTTGAAAACTACAAGAAGATGCAAGCGGAGTCGCAAAAAGATTTAATTAAATATGCGACGCAAAACATCATCTTGCAAATCATCCCAGTTTTGGACAATTTTCAAATGTCGACCGCGCATGTTCCGCAGGATCAGAAAGACAATGGCTGGGTGACAGGAATTATGTACATTCAAAAGCAACTTGAAACCGTGCTGGCTGAAAACGGCGTTGAAGAAATCGCGCCAAAAGTTGGAGATAATTTTGACCCAGTTTTTCACGAAGCGATTGCAGACAAGGCTTGTGAATGTGACCATTGTGACTGCGAAAAGGAGAAAGAGAAATTCAAGAACAAGATTAAAAAAGTGATGATGAAGGGTTATAAGATTGGAGACAAGGTGATTAGGGCAGCGAGGGTAGTAGCAGAGTAAATCACCGATGCGAATCTACCTGCCTCGACGATAGGCGGGCGAATAGAATTCGAATCTACGAAACTACGAATAAAACGTTAAGATAGAAAAGGGGAAATAAAAAAGCCCCAGCGGGCATGGTTCAAAAATCCCGAGGGGCAAAGCAGGCAAACGTTGTGCCAAGCTCTAAGGTCATTGTAGCACGTCGCATATATAACATACAACACGTAACATATAACATACAACATGTAACATATAGCAAGAATCCCATGTCATTTCGAGTGTAGCGTAGCGGAATCGAGAAATCTGGACTCAGATCTTTCGACTTCACTCCGTTGCGCTCAAGATGACAAATAAAATTGTTAACTTAATTAATATAAAAATTTAGGCGATTGAAATAAGTAATCTTTATTACAGCCGTCTAAAGCAAATCAAGTATATGGGTAAAATTATCGGAATCGACTTGGGAACCACGAACTCGGCTTTTGCAGTCGTGATGGGTGGTAAACCAGAAATTATTGAGAATAAAGAAGGAAATCGTACAACGCCTTCAATGGTTGCCATTTCAAAAACTGGCGAAAGACTAGTTGGGCTTTTAGCGAAACGCCAAGGGGTAACTAATCCTGGTAACACACTTTTTTCGATTAAGCGTTTGATTGGACGCGCTTATCATGACGCTGAGGTGCAGCGCGATGAAAAGATGATGCCTTATAAAATTGTGCACGCTGGCGAAACTGTTAAAGTGACGATGGGCGACAAGGATTATACTCCGCAAGAAATTTCGGCGATGATTTTGCAAAAAATCAAAAGCGATGCGGAGGAAAAATTAGGCGAAAAAATTACGGACGCAGTGATTACCGTGCCGGCTTATTTTGATGATTCTCAACGCAAAGCCACGAAAGAAGCTGGAGAAATCGCAGGGCTTAATGTCCGTCGCATCATCAATGAACCAACGGCCGCTGCGCTGGCTTACGGCTTTGATAAAAAGCAAGATGAAAAAATCGCGGTTTATGATCTTGGCGGGGGAACTTTCGATATTTCTATTTTGGAAGTTGGCGGTGATACTGTCGAAGTAAAATCAACCAATGGTGACACGCATCTTGGCGGAGACGACTTTGACCAGGTTATTATCGCTTGGATTATTTCTGAATTTAAAAAGCAAGAAGGCATCGACCTTTCCAACGATGCACTTTCCCTGCAACGCATCAAAGAGGCGGCTGAAAAAGCCAAGATTGAACTTTCAACCGCGATGGAAAGTGAAATTAATCAACCTTTTATCACTTCTGATGCTAGCGGTCCAAAGCATTTGGTGATGAAACTAACTCGCGCAAAATTAGAAGAATTGGTGGGGGATTTAGTGGCTAAAACGTTAGAGCCAGTAAAAAAGGCATTAGCGGACGCAAAACTTTCGACAGCTGATATTAACGAAGTTGTGATGGTCGGCGGCATGACTAGGATGCCATTGGTTTTGCAAACGGTGGAAAAATTCTTTGGCAAAAAACCAAACATCACCGTCAACCCTGACGAGGTGGTAGCGCTCGGTGCTGCGATTCAAGGAGGCGTGCTGGAAGGTTCAGTTAAAGACGTCCTGCTGCTTGATGTAACGCCACTGACTTTGGGAATCGAAACGATGGGGGGAATTTCAACTCCACTCATCAATCGCAACACAACTATCCCAACTTCAAAATCCCAAGTATTCTCAACGGCGGCTGACAATCAACCTAGCGTTGAAATCCATGTCCTCCAAGGAGAACGCGAAGTGGCTGCTGGCAATAAAACTTTAGGACGCTTTATTCTGGATGGAATTCCACCAGCTTCAAGAGGCATCCCGCAAGTGGAAGTTGAATTCGATATTGATGCTAACGGAATTTTAAATGTAACCGCTAAAGATAAAGCTACTGGTAAATCGCAATCAATTAAAATTGAAGCTTCATCCGGACTTTCCAAAGAAGAAATCGAAAAGATGACCAAGGATGCTGAGATGCACGCCGAGGAAGACAAGCAAAAGAAAGAACTTGTCGAAGCTCGCAATATGGCTGACACTTTGGTCTACACCACAGAAAAAGCCATGCGTGACGCAGGCGACAAACTCACGGAAGATGAGAAAAAACCTGTGGCCGAAGCGATTGAGGAACTTAATAAAGTGAAGAATGCCGATGATATCAGTGTTATCAAGGCTAAGACTGAAACGCTTTCGCAAGCTGCGCAAAAGATCGGTGAAAAACTTTATGCTGCGGCGCAACCACAACCGGGAGCAGAAGGGCAACCAGCCGAAGGCGCTGAACCAAAGAAGGAAGGCGAACCGGAAGTTAAAGACGCGGAGGTTGAAGGTGAGGGAGAGAAGAAATAAACTTCAAAAAGAGTCCCGATTTTTTCGGGACTCTTTTGCTAGAAATTCAGGGTTAACTTTTCTTTTAATAGAAAAGTTACAAAAGAAATCCCGCACGTGCTTGTTGCTGGGGCAAAGACTTCGCTCTTCGCTAAAATTTCCACTCCATTCGGTCTGCTGACCTCATTGCGTTTTAAAATTTTTTAACGCTCATCGTTCGTCTTTCGCCTACGCACTGCGCAATGTGCGGAGAGGGATACAGGAATGCAAAAATGTTTGAGATTTTTTCTGCCTTTTATGTTAAAATGGAGGTGAAAAAAAGAGCGCTGATTTTGTCCAGCAAGGAGGTTTCAATGAGAGGATGCATCAGAAGAGGAGCGAATGGAGGAGGGGGAATTTTTAAAAATAAAAAGCAAAATAAATGGTTAAAATTTATACCAGTAAAAATAAGTATCTTTGGAATAAAAATCATGATTTAATTTATCGCGGTCTTTTGATAAGTGTTCTTGCCTTGCTCTTGGTATGGGTCAATGCTTTTTTTAGGAATATATCGTTAAGCGTGATAGCCTTTTTGATATTTATTTGCGCATATAAAATAGCAGATAAATTTGCTAATCAAGCAGGAAATTATAAAATTGGCATTGATGCTGAAAAAAATATTTTAGACGAGCTTAGAAAGTTAATCGGCAATTATACCATCTTTCATAATGTAAAGCTGCCGGAATCATATCTGGACAATGATTTTATCATTATTTCAAGAAACGGTATTTTTAATATTGAAGTTAAGGCTGGAAGTCCAGGAACGCTTCTTTGGAAAGATTGCGGTCAGTCGATGAAGGAATCGCTAGCTTTGAACAATTTTTTAGAAAAGAAACAATTTGTCGAACCAATTTTGGTATATGCTGGAAAATTTGCAAAAGTCAGATTCGGTAAAAATAAATATCACGGAACATATATAATTAGAAAGGAATATCTATTAGACGTAATAATACATAAAGGTAAAACAGAATCAATATCCGAAGAGCAAATGAGACATATAGAAGATTTAATTTTAAGCACGGGAGATTTTCAATTGGAATCTCAAGTATAATTTACATGTCTTTGAAACTCAAATCTGACAAATATAAAAAAGCCCGCGGTGGAAGCAGTAAGCTTTTGGAGATTTCTTGCGCGGAGTGCGGGGAGATTATTTGTGATTATCAAAAAGATGGACCAGGAAGTTTGAAAAGAATGTATTTTGATCGAATTTCAAATCCGGTTGTTTCAATATCTGAAAAAAGTCTGAAATGCTCGCAGGGACATTTGTTAGGAGTGGCGATTATTTATAAAAAAGAAAATCGCCCAGCTTTTCGGTTAGTCATTGAAGCAGTAACAAAAAGCTATAAGAAAAAGACCTTGCAATTTTAATTGCGAGGCCTTTTCATTTTTTTTGAAAAAATTGGTGAAAATTTTCTTCTAGTTGTTCCTGAACTTTTTCAAGGTTTTTTGAAAAAATACTGATTTCTTGAATGCTCTTTGAGCCACGGACTTTTATTAAAAGGCAACCAGTCTTTTTTTCAATCTTCATGCTTGCGGGAGCATTTTTGATTCCGCTTGCGATGCGTCCCGCCATTACCTTGGAGACGTCTGGCAGCTTAATTAAAAAATCAATAACTTTTTCGGCAGCATCAATAACGGTGGTATGGCTTTTCCCAATTTTTTTGCCACTCCGATGATTTTTTGGCATAATCGTCAGTTTATTTAAATGAAAAATAACTATTAAATGATATTGCTTATCGCTAACCCAGTGTAGTTCATCTTAAGTGCTGATGTCAATTTCGCAAATAATTTAAATTCGTGATATAATTTAGCCATAATTATTTAACTTAAGCAATATGAAAAAAATCTTCTCGTTGTTTGCGGTTATCGTGGCGACTTTGGTTTTTTCGGGTTGTGGCAGTCAAAAAGCGGTTGAAACTTCGCCGCAAAAGGAGGCGCCGGTGGAAGTTAAAAAGGAGAGTAGCGACGTGATTAGCTCAATTAAGGACGCCATGGGCTTGGGCAAAAAAATGAAATGTACTTATGCGGTTGGAACTGGGGAAGCTAAATTTGAATCAACGGCTTATATCGAAGGCTCAAAGTATAAATCATCCTCAATTATCGCTGGAAAAACTGCGTATGCTTCTTTTGATGGTGAGGTGATGTATTCTTGGATGGAAGGGTCAAAGACAGGAACTAAGATGACCATGGCTTGCATTAATGAGCTAAAAAATTCGCTTCCGCCAGGCAAGGAGGGTGAGGGCCCGCAAGGCGTAAAGGCTCCAGAAGATCAATTCAAGGATGCAGTTAATACGAGCTGCGTTCCAGCCGTTGAGGCTGTTGATTTTACTTTGCCCAGCGAAATAACCTTTACGGACCAATGCGAGGTGCTGCGAAAAACTTTGGATTCGATGAAAAATGTTAAACTTCCGGCTGATGTTAAACTTCCAGATAATGTTAAACTGCCAGCTAATCTTCCAAAATTACCCTAAAAAGTTTTAAAGCTTAAAAGGCGGGAATAATTCTCGCCTTTTAATTTTTATTGAAAAGAAAAATAAATTAGTCGCGTAGAATTAAATAGTGTCAAATATTAGTTCACCCTGTTAAATAATTTTAAATTTTAGCAAAAATTTAAAATTAAGATTAAAAGCCCGTGTTAATTGGGTGAATTATTAAATAAAACTTAGCGTAGTAAGATTGTCTGGCTTTAGCTTAAAGAAATTCTAATCTTATTTAACAAGGTAAATGAAAAATAAATTTTTGGTTTTTGTGTTATTCATTGGGTTGCCAATTGTGGCTGGGGTAATTATCTATAATGCCATTTTTAAGGCCTCAAATGATACTAGTTTGCCAGTTTCTTCAACCTCAACAACGAAAAGTGTTTCTAACTCAAAAAATACTGTTACCGTAAAGCCCCAAATGAGCAGCGCAAAAGCAGTAAAGAGTTCAAGGGTTTCGTAGGGTTTTTTAGTTAGGCGTAAAATCTGCTATAATGAAAGGGTAAGAGCTTAACTTAAAAAACTTATGCATTTTAAGAAAATAGAAATAAGTCTGGCTTTTTTAACTGCGCTTTTTGCTTTGCTCGCGTGGGGTTCGGTTGCTCAAATTATTAGCGTGATGGGCGCAAGTAGTTGGATTTTTTCAATTACTTTCTTTCTGCTTTTCCTGACTTTTATTTGTCTAGATATCGCCTTATTTAAAGATGGGGTTTTCTTGGAATTACTGCTCTTGGGCTGCTTACTGATAGGCGTAATTTTTACGGCAAGTTGGTGGCACGTCCTGGGAGTTTTTCTGGGAGGTTACTTTTTATTTTTAGCTTCGCGAAAAATTCGGCGAGATTTTGAATTGAACGTTAAAATTGATTTTTTAAAATCTCTGCGCACGGGAAAGATAATGTTGATTTTGGCTATTTCCTTAGTGATTTCGATGCAGTATTTTGCTGTGATTAGTCGCCTAGAGGGTCAAATTTTAATTCCTCGGATGGAGCTTGGAGGAATTTCAAGTAAGGTCGCTTTTAAAATTTTAGCCGTAGTCGATCCTAGTTTTAAGGCCTTGGAAAATAAAAATATTACCGTGGACGAATTTATTTTAGAAAGTCAAAAAAATCAAAGTGCTGATCAAGGCGCGGGAGCTCTAAGTTTGAATGTAAATCAAATCGTAGAGCGTGAATTAGATCGTCAAAATGTGCCAGTGGAAAATCGGGAGCAAGTTCGTCAGCAAGCTACTGAAAAACTAATTACACTCAACTCAAAAGCTACAAAAGAAGAGCAGGCGCTTTTCTTAGCGGAAAGCCGGCGACAGTTAGCTTTGCTCGTTGGTAGGGAAGTTGCGGGTTCGGAAAATGTTGCAGAGGTTTTCTCGGAAATGATTAGCAAGAAGATCGAAGGTCTTCTTGCTCCAAGCGTTGTTGGTAGGCAGCAAGGCTCCTCTTCGCTAGCTTGGGTACTGGCGGTGATTCTCTTCTTCACGGTGTTCTCGATTGGCTCGCTACTGAGCGTCATATTTTTCTTGCTCAGCTGGGCAATCTTTTTAATTTTCGTACGAGTTGGCTGGGTACAGATTAAAACAGTTACGGTTGAAAAAGAAATACTTTTGTAAAGGCAGATTTTTTTAGCCAAATTAGCACTCAACTTCAGGGATTGCTAATTTTTTGTTTTTGGGGTAAAATGGGTAGAGTAACATTGGTCATTGGCTGTAAGTTTAGTTATGAGAAATTAGTCTTTAGACTTGCATTGCCAGTAAGGAACCTAGGGCATTGGAAATAGGTTTGAGAAAGAAGAAATAAGAAAAAGGATTTCCAATTTCTTCCTTCCAAATTCCTATGCCTACTTCTTTAAACCTTTGTTACCTTCTTCTGAATTATTTGTTGAAGAATAAAAATTTTTAATTGTTTTCGTTAAAATTAATCACAGCAACTATATGGCACGAGATCTATACGAAACTTTAGGCGTCAATAAAGGCGCGAGCGAGGATGAAATTAAAAAAGCTTATCGAAAGTTGGCGCATAAACACCATCCGGATAAAGCTGGCGGAAATACGGAAAAATTTAAAGAAATTAACGCGGCCTATCAAGTGCTTTCAGATAAGGAAAAGCGCGGGCAATATGACCAATACGGACAAACTTTTGAGCAGGCGCAAAGGGGTGGTGGAGGCGGTGGAGGCCAGGGCTTTGGAGGTTTCTCCTCCCAAGGCTGGGATTTCAGTGGCTTTTCCGCCCAAGGCGGATCCGCCTCGGGCGGAGATTTTAATGGTGGTGGCTTTGAAGATATTTTTTCGGATATTTTTGGTGGCGGAGGACAAGGTTCACGTAAGGGTCGTGATATTCAAATTGATAGTGAAATAACTTTTGAAGAAATGGTTAGTGGCGCCCATCGCGAAGTTTCGCTCTTGCGTCGCGTGGTTTGCGATTTGTGCCGAGGGGATGGCGGTGAGCCAGGTTCAAAACAGGAAACTTGCCATACTTGTAAAGGTTCAGGCCAGATTAAACAAACGGTGCGAAGCTTTTTTGGCAATTTTGTGCAGGCGGTGACTTGTCAGACTTGTTCAGGGGCAGGTAAAACCTATGGCAAAAAATGTCATAAATGTGGTGGCGATGGAAGGGTGCGCGAAAGTCAAAAAATTGCTTTTGATATTCCGGCCGGAATTTCTAGTGGGCAGACAATTTCCCTGCAGGGTCAAGGTGAGGCTGGCGAGCGTGGCTCAGGTAATGGTGACCTCTATGTAAACGTGCACGTTAAGGCACATAACTTTTTTGAAAGGAAAGGTAATGATATTTTATCGACCGAGCACATTTCATTTTCGCAAGCAGTTTTTGGTGATAAGATCGACGTTAAAACTATTGACGGCAAGCTCGCAATTAAAATTCCAGCTGGCACCCAAGGCGGCGAAACTTTTCGGATCAAAGAAAAAGGCATCCCCCAACTCGGTCGCGCTTCGTTGCGTGGCAATCAACTAATCAAAATTGTGGTTGATGTGCCAAAGAATTTAAGCAGGGAACAAAAAAGATTACTGGAGGATTTGAAAAAAGCAGGGCTCTAGAGAAGTTCTAGTTGTTGTAAATGTTGTAAGTGTTAAAAGCTTTGTCATTCCGAGTGTAGTAATTCTGACCAAGGGGAAGAATTACGAAATCGAGGAATCTGAGCCTAGCTCCCTGCCTGCCGGCTTGTCTGCCAATAGGCCGGTAGGCAAGTTTTGTAACTTTTCTTCTAAAAGAAAAGTTAATGCTGATTTTTGGACAAAAAAAGAACGGGCAATTTGATCTGTACCCTCTAAAGTAGACACGAAACAAAAAACTAGCTAGCGCAAACTAAAAGATGATTTCTGTATTCAACGGGAGTCATCTTTTTGTGTTCCCATTGATACCTTTCATGATTGTAGTATTTCACATATTCCT
>CAILTR010000009.1 GCA_903837175.1 uncultured bacterium | reverse complement strand
GTGAGCGTGTTCAAGCGAAACAAGGGCTATGAAGAATTTAAGGCGTTGGATGATGTTTCTTTTAGTGTTGGAGACCAAATTTTGATGGTGTTTTTTCATGTGTTGACAGTAGTTTCAGAATATGCTAATATTGAAGTACTAAAATCACCCGTCCTGACCGCAAGGCATGGCGGGGTTTTATTTTATAAAATAAGGCTTTATGCTTGAAAATTCAAAACAAATAAAAAGAGTAGCAATATATATTGATGGAAGTAATTTATATTACAAACTTAAAGATTGCGAGATTAAAAACATAACATATTTTGGATATACCTCATTTTCTCAGTGGTTGGCAAGGGAAAGAAAAATTATTGCTAAACGATATTATATTGGGGTTGTTCGCTCAAAAGAGGGGGATGTGAAATCAAAGAAAATGCAAGAGGCTCAAGTGAAATTATTTAATCATTTGCAATCTAAAAGTGAAAAGTTTAATGTTCAGCGAGGATATTTAATGAAAAATGATGGTGTGTTTCATGAAAAAGGTGTTGATGTGAAAATAGCTGTGGATTTGCTTGTTGGTGCTTATGAAAATTTGTATGATACGGCAATTTTAATATCATCTGATACAGATTTGATTCCTGCAATTCAAAAGGTTAAACAATTAGGCAAGGAAGTTGAATATATTGGATTTTCTCATAAACCTAGTTATGGTCTTATTAAAAATGCCAGTGAAACAAGATTATTAACAAAAAACGAAATTGAACAATTTCAAACAGTAAAACAGTGAAAAATATTCTGATTTCGTATTTGCATTTTGCATTTAATCTGCACCATTGCGTAGTGCGTAGGCAAAAGACGATTGATGAGCGTTAAGAAGTTTTCAGTGAGATTCTTCAGCAGAAGAAGCGCAACGGGAACTTTAGTGAAGAATGAAGTCTTTGCCCCAGCAACAAGCACGGTGCGAGTTTTTCTTTCCTCCAGGTTTCTTTTTGCGGAAAAAAGAAATGTGGAAAATAGTCTAAAAATAAGTTACAATATCTAAATGGAAGATAACATCGCAATTTCAGTCAAAAACGTCTCCAAGACGTTTAAAATTCCTCACGAAAAGGTGAGTTCTCTTCGCGGTGCAGCAGTGAGCGCTTTCAAGCGAAACAAGGGTTACGAAGAGTTCAAGGCCCTCGATGATGTTTCTTTTGAAGTGAAAAAGGGGGAATTTTTCGGAATTATTGGGCGAAACGGAAGTGGGAAATCAACCCTGCTTAAAATTTTGGCGGGGATTTATCAAGCTGATAAGGGCAGTGTCAAAATCGATGGCAGAATCTCGCCGTTTCTGGAATTGGGAATTGGGTTTAATCCGGAACTTTCCGGACGGGACAATGTGTATCTCAATGCCACGGTTTTGGGGCTGACGAAAAAAGAGATTGATGAAAAATTTGATTCCATTGTGGCTTTTTCGGAACTCGAGCGTTTCATTGATCAAAAACTCAAAAATTATTCTTCCGGGATGCAAGTGCGGCTGGCTTTTTCTGTTTCCATCCACGCTAATCGCGAAATTCTGCTCATGGATGAGGTGTTGGCAGTGGGTGATTCAAATTTCCAAAGCAAATGTTTGGAGGAGTTTAATAAATATAAGGAAATGGGGAAGACTGTAATTTTAGTTTCACATGATATCGCCACCGTTCAGCGATATTGCGACCGCGCGATGTTGGTTCGTAATGGAAAGATTGTGAAAATTGGCAAGGCGGATGAGGTTGGAGATGCGTACATTTATGAAAATATGGCGGATGAGGAAAAGAGAATGCATGATGAACAAGCTGATTCAAGTGTCATCCTGACCAAGGCGGAAGAAGCTGAGTCTAAATCAAAAAAAATTGCTGAGATTAAGAAAGTTGAATTTTTAGATAAGGATGGGAAAGGGAAGAATGTTTTTGAGACAGGAGAAGATATTACCGCAAGAATTCATTATTATGCAAAAAAGAAAATTGAGAAGCCTGTTTTTGGAGTTGCGATTCATACTCAGGATGGAATTCATATTTCTGGTCCAAACACAAAAACTTCAAAATTTGCAATAGATCATATTGAAGGGGTTGGTTTTTTGGATTTCACTGTTTTTGAGAATCAATTTTTAACGGATTATTTTTCATTCACTGTGGCTATTTTTGAGCAAGAAGGATTAATACCTTTTGATTTTAATGATAAGACTTACGGATTTAGAGTTATTTCAAAAGATGAAAACCAATATGGGATAATAAAGCTGAAGATCGCATGGAGTAATGGAAAGTAGCGACCAAATTTTAGATCAATATGAACGCACATTAATTGTGGGAAAGAATTTTTAAAAAAATGAAAAAATTATATAGGCAGGCTGTTTTTTTGTTTAAGAAGGAAGGTCTCGGGAAAGTAATGCTACGGGTATTTAACTATGTTTTTTTTGGGAAAGGTGTTTTGAATAGAAAGGAAATTAAGATATGGAGAGATAAATTAAAAGTCGGTACTTTTGATGTTAGACTTGTTAAAACCTTAAATGTGAATACGCTCGAAAAAATTGAGTTCTTGGGGAATGAAAATCCCAAAGTATCCATAATAATTCCAGTATTCAATAATTGGAAATACACCTATAACTGTTTGCAGTCTTTGAATAAAAATATACAAGGTATTTCATATGAAATTATTGTTGTTGATGATGGATCAACAGATGAAACTGAAATAGTGCTCGGTAAGGTCGGAAATATTGTTTATATTAAAAATGAAAAAAACCTTGGTTTTGTTGGTAGTTGTAATGTTGGAGCCAAGGTAGCTAAGGGAGAGTACTTGGTTTTTTTGAACAATGACACGTCAATCAAAAAAAAATGGCTCGAAGCGCTTTTGGAAACATTTCAGAATAATAAAAATATTGGCTTGGTTGGTTCAAAGCTTATTTATCCTGATGGAAAGCTTCAGGAGGCTGGAGGTATTGTTTGGAAAAATGAAAATGCTTGGAATTATGGAAGATTTCAAAATCCAAATGATCCAGAATTCAACTATCTGAAAGATGTTGATTATTGTTCAGGGGCTTCAATTATGATTCCAAAAAATGTTTTTGAAAAATTGAATGGATTTGATCCAATTTTTTCGCCGGGATATTTTGAAGACACTGATTTGGCATTTAGGGTTAGGCAATTGAGATTGAGAAGTGTGTATCAGCCAAAATCAGAGCTATTTCATTTTGAAGGTATCTCCTCTGGGAACAGCTTGAAGAGTGGTATGAAAAAGTATCAGGAAATAAACAAGGATAAATTTTTTGCTAGATGGTGGGATATTCTTGAGAAGGAAAATATGAATGATGATACAGATGGTCCTTTTCTTGCTCGTGATAAATCAAAAGGGCGAAAGGTGGTTCTTTTTATGGATAATGGGGTACCAACTTTTGACAGGGATGCTGGATCTTTTATTGCGTTTCAATATATTAAAATTTTGAATAGCCTTAACTATAAAGTTATATTTTGGCCACATAATCTTGAAAAAATTGAACCATACACTGAAACCTTGCAGCAAATGGGAATCGAGACTATATACGGATGCGAAAATTTTAGCAAATTCGTGAAAAAGAATGGGAAGTTTATTGATTTTGCATTTCTCTCCCGCCCGCATGTGGCTGAAGAATACATGGATATTGTGAGGCAAAATTCAGATGCAAAAATTTTATATATTCCACATGATCTTCATTTTTTGCGCGAGATGCGTTCCGCACAAGTGTCGGGGAGTGCAATGATGGAAAAAGAAGTAAATGGAACAAAGAAATTGGAAGAGTCGGCAATAAAAAAAGCCGACAACTCTTTATTTTTTAGTGATAAAGAAGTGGAGATAGTAAAAAATGAATTTCCTGGTGTTTTGGCAGAGGTCACTCCATGGATTCAAGAGATTGAAAATTACAATCCTGCTAGATTTGAAGACAGAAAAGGATTGATATTTATTGGGGGATATAATCATAAGCCCAATGTGGATGCAGTGAAATGGTTTCATCGCGAAATTTTTCCAAAGATACTTGAAAAGATTCCAGATGCTGAGGTTACTTTTTATGGAAGTCATACACCAAAAGAAATAATGGATCTAAGCGCGGATAATTTTAAGATTGCTGGTTTTGTTGCAGAAAAGGATGTGAAGGGAGTATTTAATTCTGCAAAAATATTTATCGCACCATTGAGATTTGGTGCAGGGTTTAAGGGGAAAATTGCGAAGGCAATGAGTAATGGACTTCCTGTTGTCACGACTGATATTGGAGCAGAAGGCATTGGACTTACTGACGGAGAAAACACGCTCATTGCAAATGATGTCGAGTCCTATGTCGAAAATATAGAAAAACTATACAAGAATGAAGAGGTGTGGAGAAAAATATCAAAGAATTCAATCGAGCATATTCAGAGAAATTTTTCTATCGAAAACGCAAAACAGCGAATAATTGAAATATTTGAAAAAATATAAAAATTCTATGTTTATATCAGACAAGATAAAATTAAGGGACAATAATTTTGATTTTCTTCGATTTCTTGCTGCAACGCTGGTTATTTTTAGTCACTCGTTTGCCTTAACGGGAAGGGGTTTTGAACCGTATCTCTGGTTGACTGGCTATGCAACTTTTGGAACATTGGCCGTTAACATTTTTTTCGTTTTGAGTGGTTTTTTAATCACGAAGAGTTGGCTGGATAATCCAGGAGTAATAGTTTTTTTGAAAAAAAGAATTTTGAGAATCATGCCAGGACTTTTCGTGGCTGTGGTTTTCACGATATTGGTTATTGGTCCATTGGTGACATCATTGAATATTGGTAAATATTTTTTGCATCCCATGACTAGGGAATATTTCAAAAATGCATTCCTATCTGTAAATTTCTTCCTGCCGGGGGTGTTCACGGACAACATATATAAGGGCGCTGTGAATGGCTCGCTGTGGACACTTCCTGTTGAATTTAAACTTTATATACTGGTTCTTGTCTTTGGAATTGTCAAATTATTTCAAAAAAGAATACTTGTGCTTTTGGCGGGGATGGCGTTGCTATCTCTTGTTGCTATTAATTTATATTCACCAACTTTATATAGCATTGGTCAGACAGATCTGGATTTTTTGCGACTTGCAGTATATTTTTTCATGGGCATATTATTTTATTTGTATAGGGATAAAATAATATTTTCAAAATATATATTTTCACTCGCTCTGATTGTCTTGCTGGCTTCATTTAAATTGAAGTATGGTCTGATCATAAGTTTTCTGGTTCTTCCGTATATAATTCTATATATAGGGTTGTTTAAGATAAAGGCATTGAATATATTTTCCAAATACGGAGATTTTTCATATGGCTTATATATTTATGCATTTCCTGTGCAGCAAACAATTGCTTATTTATCAAAAAATAAAATTTCCACAATTGCGCTGTTCTTTTTTGCATTCATCGTGACATTGTTGTTGGCAGTGTGTTCTTGGAATTTCGTTGAGCAACCTTTTATAAAATTAAAATCAATTCAATTTAGGGTTTCAATTAAGCAATATTTTTTAAGATACTTTGCTGCTATATCTGGAAGTATTAATGAAAATGTATAAAAAATATGGAAGAAGTTAAAAAAGATAGCATGATGAAGTATAAATATGAATCGTGGCGGGATTTTTTTACTCTGTCGCTGATTATTTTTGGTGTGTATTTTATCACTTTGAGATTTATTTTCCCGGGATATTTCAATCCTCTTATTCCATTTCACTCTGATTTTTATATGTTTTATCCCGCCTCACCGCATGAAACATTGAATTCATTGTTTATGTCACCACGATTTGTGGGCATATTTGTAAGGGATATCGTGGGAATGTTTGGAATGAAAAGCACAATAATATTTCTTATAACTTTGAATTCTATCAATATTGCACTCACCATATTACTGGCTAAGGCTGTAACAAAAATGAAACTTTATTGGCCGGCGATAATTTTATATCTATTCCTTATATTTTCTCACCCAGGATTTTATATAAAATATTCATATGATTTTTTTGATGCACTTGCATATTTCTTTACTGTCTTGACAATGTACCTTTGGTATAAAAATGGAGAAATGATTGAAAATAAATATTTATTAATACTAGTGCTGGTTACATTTCTTGGCTTGTTTTCAAAAGAGACGTATTTTGTTCCACTACTGATCTTTTGGTGCTATCAATGTTTTTTCATAAATAAAAAGCAAAAACAATCCGCTTTTGTCATGTTGGGCGCAACTGTAATAATATTCATCTTGTCGATTCTCCATAGTCATTTTGTGAATAGCGCATGGGTGAATATTGGAAGCAGTAGAATAGATTCTTATTTTATAGATGCACAGCCATCATCAATAATTGAAACATATCTGTATTATCTTAAGATGTGGGGGAATTTTGGCATAATCGGAATGGTGGCAATTGTTGCTGTTGTTTCTATTGTTTCAAAGAGATATTTCAAAGAAGTTTTACTTTTTTTAATAATTGGGTTGTCGACATATGTCCCGTATTCCTTGCTTCCTAATCATAAATTCGCTTGTTATTTTTGGTTGGCAGTTCCGCTATCGTATAGTGTTATTTTATTCATAAACCCTGATATGATCAGATTGACGGCCAAAAAGATTAATGACAGTAGCGGGAAGTTATATAAAGGCGCACTGGCTTTTTTTGTTTTGTTGATTATATTTTTTGGTATTATTGCATTCAAACAATTCAATGACGCATATAATGATGCTGGATTGCAGTGGACATTATTGCAGGAAAGCATAAATCAGAACATGCTTGCAAACTTTCCATATATAAAAAATAATATTTCACCATCTGACAAAGTTTTACTAACAGGGTTAACATTCCCATTTCATCCATTTGCTTATCCGAATTATGTTGATAGTTATTTTGGTGACTCTCAAAATATGAAATGGACAGTTGCCGTGTATGATGATGCCAATAAAGATAAAAATATAGGGTCTATTGAATTTGTGAATGTCAAAAAAATAGATATATCGAAATATGAAAAAATCTTCGTGTTTGATAGTAATGGAAAATTAATAAAAATGACAGCGGGTGGAAAGGTCGATTTGAGTGTTAGTGACCAAGGTGTTATATCTCAAAATGACGTTATTTTATATCCCGAGCTTAATAATTATACTGGAGTAAGTTTGAAAAATGATGACTGGAACAGCTATATGTTGGTGGGAAATATTTTAGCAAACATTGACCCCAGTAGAGGGGAATACTTTCTCAATAAATCCATACAATTTTCGAAAGAAACTAATCCATACCCATATTATTTCATGGGAAAATTAATGGAGAAATTACATAGAAACGAAGATGCTCTTTACAACTATAGCAAGGCAGTTGAATTAGATTCTGAAAAAACTATAAAATTCACCGCTGCAGTCAAAAGAGTGAAAAAAATATTAAAATAGGGCTAGCACTATGTCTATAACAAAGGCTGCAAAAATTAGAGATATTAGAAACCTATTTTATAAAAAAATAGCATTTTTTTATAGGTGGATAATTGTTGAAAAAACAAGTGTGCCGATGGTTTTATTTGCGGCTAGTTTTTCTGCGTTGATTTTGTATCAACTATTTTTTGTATTTTCAAAAATAATTTGGTCAAAGAATTTAAAAGTTGATTTTAACACTTTATCCCCGCTAATACGTGTGGTCGTTGCTTCGCCAGGGCAGCGTGATGGAATTGAAACTTATGTGCTGTATGCCCTTGTTTTCGCGTGTATTTTATTGACAGTATTCTTTGTTCGGCTTTATAACTATTTAAAAATAGTGCAAAAAAAAAGTTTATTGTTTTTCTTTTCTTTTCTTTTCTTTGTTAGTGCTTGTTTTTATTATTTAACTATTGGCTTCACCCCGCCCATGTCGAATAGGGCATCGGGATTAACATCTTTTGTACTTATAGTGGTTGTGATGTCTGCTCTTTGGTTGCTGAGAAAGTTGGCTTCCAGAAGGGAGAAATGGGCCGATTTTTTGGTGATCGTATCACTTCTTCCAATATGTTTTATTGCAGTCGCTAAAATATCAATATTTGATTATTCGTTTATTTTTTCGCCAGCTCTACGTATACTGAACCATGTTGATCTAAAAGATATTTATTTTCAATATGACATGCTGCTGTCTCTTATTGCGGCATTGTGGATGAAGCTTGGCATGGATCTTAATCTTTTTCAGGTCGTTGGTCAGTTTTCGTTTTATGTCTTATTTTTGGCATCTTTTTTCTTTTCGAAGAAATTTTTTATTAGAAAACAACTCGCATACTATTTACTTTTTGTGCTTGTTTTGGTGAAGGTTTATGCTCTCATGCACGACCCAGTATTGGTTTTTCAAGTTACTCCTCTGAGACTTGATTGGTGGATTCTAGTATTTATCCTTGCTTTTATGAATGGAATGTATAATAGGCTGCTCGGCATAGTATTGGGATTGCTGATTATTTTTCATCGAACTTTTGGGCTAATTTATACGATTGGATATTTCGAGATACTTTTTGCTTTGCTTCTATTTGATTTTGTGGGCAGCAAAATATCTGTCGAATCTCTTAATGCTAAAATTAAAAAACATTTTCTTATATCCTTGCCAAATATTGTTATTGTGGCGTGCTCATTTGTTGTTGGTTTTGCGATAACAGGAGGAAATTCCATGGAAGCCGCTTCTGATTACCAAAAAATTGGAATAGGATTCATGCCTATTTCGACGGTATCATTTTATTGGTATTTGCCAGTTTTGATAAGTGCAGCAGTTGTCCTGCTGATAAAAAAAAGGAAAGAACTATCAGCTAACTATTTTAATGCTAGCTTGCTGCTCGTAGCATTTTCTATTGGTAACTCAATTTATTTTTTTGGTCGAAGTCATGAGCACAACATTATTAATATTTCAGCATCGCTAATTTTCGTGCTATTCATATTTTTTGATTTAGTGATTGATGATGCAAAAGATAAAATGAGAGTTGCTTGGGTAAAAACAATTTCAGTTCTACTACCAGCCTCATTTATTTTATTGGTGACATTTTTTTATTCCGGAGTTATATCCGATAAAATTAACACACAATTTAATAATGCATTAAGATGGCAGACAGTCTATCCGTATCCATTAAAGGATCTTTGGAGTATCTCCAAAATTAAAAAACTTACCAATAATAGTAAAAAAGTTTATTTTACCGGGACTGATGATTTCTATTATTACTATTATGGAAGCTACACACCAAATGGGTACTTTTCTCCTTATGCATCATGGATTTATAAAAAGGACATGGTTAATTTTATGCAAAACCTATTGAATAATGGATACTACATTGTGTTTCCTGAGGTGGAGTTGGGAGTGCCCAAAGATCCCAAGTTGGATGATAATGAAATATCTTCAGCATTAACATATAATAGCAGTGTCATAAAATATGGGTTCAAAGTTGTTTGGAATGGAGAATAAATAAAAATGTTATTAATGGTGCCCTGTGTCTTATAAGAAATAAAACTAAAGCAATGAATACAATAACTAAATCTGTGCAATTTATTAGGCGTAATATTTTGATTATCGGGGCCTTTGCTATTCTATTTTTGTTTGTGGCTTTTTATATAAACAGAACTTTTTTGGACGTGCCTTATCTGGATGGTTTAATGATGGTTCCTAATGTGGGAAAATATTTCGATAAAACATTGACAATCCAAGATATCAATCAGCGATGGTTTGAACACAGGTTAATTGGATATTCTGTTATTTTTTTGATAAACACAATTGTTTTTGGTTTAAACATGAAATTGGATCCTTTTGTGTTTTTAATTGCGTATTCCCTTATAGGATTAGTCCTATATTTTCCTTATAAAAGATTATTAATGACCCAGATAAAAAATAAGTCGAGTAAATTGACTGATGTTTCCTATCTTTTTATATTGTTAATTATTTTTAGTTTGGTTCATCCTCCCATTATGTTGATGGGAACGCAATTTGTGATAGGAACCTTGTTTTTTTTGATCTCTGCAATATTTTTCGACAGAATTTGTCAGAAAAATGAAGATAAAAAATTGCGTTTCTTTATTGCATTTTTAGTGTCAATTTTTATATACGTTGCTGTTTTCAGTGGGGCTTATCTGGGGGGAGTTCTTGTGAGTTTCATGATGTGCGTGTTGTGCAAAATGATTCTTTCTGATGACAGAAAGATGAATGTTTTTCTGCTATTATCCATTTTGTTTACATTGGCGCTAGTGGGTACATATTTTTTAACCACTAGCGTAAATGAAGACGGCGTAAGTTTATCTGGAAAAGTGGTGATACTAACCAGTGAATATAGGGAATCCTTCCTGACCTTATTGTTTGGAATCAGCGCCACAACTCTAGACATTCATACCTTCCAAGATGTGTTCGCGGGCAGGGAATTCGTGGCCATGATAAATGGAGGCATTCTGTTGTTGCTGGGAATATATGCAGTGCTTAAGTTTATTGCGTTGAAGATATATAATAATACTTATTTGCCATTGATGCTGATATTTTTTTCTGTTGGATCAATATTGGTAATAAGACTAGGCAGGCTGGATGGTGGCTGGATACAGCCGATGAATGACTGGTATTCATTCCATTTATATTTTTATTTGATAGGAATTTTGTGGATTTTATTTTATGATATTTTCAAAAGATATGATAGCTTCTTTGATAAATCCTTGAAAGTATTTCTAAATAAAAATAAATGGAGCCTTGCACTGACCATTTTTGCACTTTTGTGGATCTTTTCATTTCAGTTAGTTTCCAATATCACCCAATGGAATAGATCAATTTATATCCAGCAATGGTTCGAAACAAAAAGGCAGGCAATGTTGTTTCCGACTGATGAGTCATTAAAGACGCTGTTGTGGCCTCCAGAGGAGTCTCTAGCTGCTATTAATATATTAAAAGAGCATAAATTAAGTGTTTTTAGGGATGTTAGTTCAAAAGATATTATTAAGTTAACTGGATGGAGTCTTGATGGCTGGATTAGTAAAAATGCTACAGCTGTAATTTCTGGTGCTAAAAAAGGCGTTTTGACGCTTAATGTTTCACTGCCGCGAAATATCTATACAAAAATTTACAGCAATTCAATTGAATTGGATGTTGTTGTCAATGGAGTCGTTGTGAACTCTCAAGATTTTTCATCTGGTGCATTTGACAATAATCCAGTGGTTATTGCCTCCAGTATTCCAAAAAATGAAACATTGGATGTGGAAATAAGGCTCAGCAAATCTTTTGTGCCTGTTGAGCATGATTTAAGTAGTGATTCGCGAGAATTAGGAATAGTAGTTAATAAATTTGAAGTTGAATAGCTAGGGTATTTTTGTTGGGAATACAAAAAATAGACTAACTATTTATTAGCCTAATTCAACCAATTATTTATTGAATACCAATCGCTTGTTTAGAAGAAAGGAAGTGATTCCAATAGGCAATACCATAATTGCTCCTGCAATGTAGGCACTCATGTGAAGGTGGATCATTGTGCCCACTCCTGCTGTGAACAGGAGATATGTTGCCACATAGACTCCAATAAAGCGAAAAATTAGCCCATTGTTTTTGCTGAAAAACACGAATCTTCCAATGGTTTGAAAATTGAAGAGTATCCCGCAAATTGTTGAAAAAAAGACAGCAATTGGATAATAAAATCCCAGAAATACAAAAAAGGAAAAGGCCAAGAATCCAAAGACAGTGTTTGCTCCACTGGCAAGAATAAATCTGAAAAATTGATTTCCAAAAGCCTCTTTTGTGAGGATTTTAAGCTTTGCTTGCAGTGACATATATGGATTGTGATAATTTGTTTAGTAGCGGAATTTTTTCAATCAATCCCCCCGCTCTTGTTACTGGATTTATCAGGATAGATGGTGTTCCGGGGATCAAAAAATCCTTATGCTCTATTTTGATGTTGTTGTATTTGGCAACTTTTAATTTTTTTGTGATAAGTTTTTTTGTGAAGGCCATTTCATCTGGTTCAAGCTTTACCAATTTTCTAAAAAAGGAAAAATTAAAAATGAGAAAGCAATATGGATTCAAGATGTTTGGCTCCAAGAAGATCATTTTGCCATTGGTGTTCAGTAGCTCGTTTATACTTACTAATGAATTATCAAGTTTGTAAAACAAGTGGTGGAGTATTCCATTGCCCACGATATAGTCAAACTTAGTATCTCCAAGAACGTTACTGATGCTCTCAGCGTCATTAAAATCAAGTACCTCGTATTTTAAATTAGGTGAGGAATAATTTTTTCTTGAATCTTCAATGAATGGCAGGCAGATGTCTGTTCCCAGGATTTCTGCTTTGGTTTTATTGGCCAGAAAATATGAAATCTCACCTGTTCCGCAGCCAATTTCCAGGATTTTGATGTTTTGCTTGGATAGATCTATTTGGCTTATCATGTAATCGCATCTTCTTTCCATTCGCACATCCATGGCTTTGGATGGTTTGAATCCTTGATTATATCCTCGATCATCTTGTATGCTTGCCATATAATATTTTTTAATTATTTTTTATTTCATTTATTACTCTAGACACTTCTTCATTGCTGGTGTATACTTTGTTGTTATAAAATATTTTGTTTCTGATAAATCGCGGCCTGTTTTTGACTTCTTCTGTAATCTTCCCAATATAGTCTCCAAGGATGCTTATGGATATAAGCTGGATGCTACCGATTCCAAGTACAAGAAGAATGATGGTTGTTATGCCGGGGGCATTTTTAGGGGGATTGATAAAGTATTCAACTAGATAGTATATGCCCATTATTGCGGTAACTATAAAAAATAGAACTCCAGTTGATTGAATATAATTAAGCGGTTTTGTGCTGAATGAGAATATGCCTTTTTTGGCCCACCAAATGTTTTTCCAGAAGTTGTTGGTGCTTTTGCCAAACAGCCGTTCTGGCCGCACATAGGGGACGCCTATTTGCTTGAAACCCACCCAAGCTCTAAGACCTCGTAGGAAAACATCTTTTTCTGAAAATTGAAGCAGATGTGCCACAACCTTTCTGTCAATAAGTGAAAAATCGCCCGCATCAACTGGTATTTTAATGTCGGAAAGTTTTTTGAAAATTCTGTAAAAAAGCTTATAAAGCATTTGCATATAAAAAGGTGCTTCTCTTTTTGTTCTTTCTCCATAGACAACATCATAACCCTGCTCCCATTTTTGCATGAATTCGGGTATGACTTCGGGGAGATCCTGTCCATCGCCATCCATGAAAACAATCGCATCACCTGTGGCAATTTCCATTCCACTGATGAATGCGGATTGAGAGCCGAAATTTCGCGAGTGTGAAATGCCGAGAACATTGTTGTCCTTCGCGCAGATTTGCGAAATAGCTTCCTCGTCATTAAATGGACTCGAATCATTGACGAAAATTATTTCATAGTCGTATCCAGTTTTTGTGAAAACATCAGTGAGTCGTTTGTATAGAATAGGAATAGACTGGTTATCCTTGTAGCATGCGATTATTGCAGAAACCTTCTTGTTTTTTGTTGGAATGTAGACATGCTTCAATTTTTCCGAAGCTTCTTTTTCCCATTCAATATTTAATTTCAGGCCATCTTCAAAAGAAGTTCTAAATTTCCATCCTAGGATATCCTCGGCCAGTTTTGGCTTGCCAAACCAGTCTGACAGATCCCATTTGCGATTTGTCATTGAGCCGAATATTGGTTCAGCGGCTATGCTAAATAGTTTTTGAGAAATTTTTGCAATTTCCTCCATGCTGGTTTTCACTCCGGTTGCAATGTTTATGGACACGCCGGGAGTTGTTTTGCAGGCAGTGAGCGCAGCTTTGACAAAAGCATTTGTGCAGTCATCAATATATACGAAGTCTCTAGATATGTTTTTATCAACAAGGTTTGGATATTTGCCCTGCAAACCATTTGCGATCAAAGTTGGCATAAGTCGATCTCTCTCTTCCCATGGGCCAAAAATTGAATAGAGTCGCAAATTCACACCCGGAAAATTATGAATTTTTCCATAGTATTTCACGAGATAGGAGGCGCCAACCTTGGAAGCTGCATAGTCGCTGTTTGGCAGAAGTTGGTCATTTTCATCTGGCCCAGCGCAGTTCAAGCCATATTCTGAAGAAGATCCTGCCTGCACGAAAGCACTGCATCCACTGTCCATTAATGCACGAATCAAATTGAGAGTCCCGATATAGTTTGTTTGATGTATTCTGTCCGCGTTAGTTTGCCTTGAATATGCACCATAGGCTGACAAATTAAAAACCGTCTGTGGTTTGATTATTTCAAATGTATTTTTCAAATTGTCAAAATCAAGAATATCCAAACTTATCATCTTGGAACTGTCTGCAGAACTCAATCTCCAGCTTTGCTTGATGTTTTTTGAGCAAGCAAAAACATCATCCCGATATTTGCTCAGGCTGTAGAAAAGTTTTGCTCCAATGAATCCAGAAGCTCCAACGATCAAAATTGGCCCAATGAGTTTTTTTGCTTCTTCAATTTCAGTTTCACCCCAATTGTGAGAATACAGCCCATCATTGTTATTATTATTCATTGATCATTTTTTTAATAATTTTTTGAATTGACTTTGGATCAATCTTACTTTTTTCTTGATGAAATTTTTGATCACCATATTTTCCATCGGGATAACCGACTGCAAATAAATGAGTAAACTTTTTTGGAGCAATAGATTTTTGCATTAATTGAAGTGAAATATTTTCCCCAAGTCCGCCACGACTTACATGCTCCTCGATAATAAGAAGCTTATCTGTTTTTTTGATGCTGGTGATCAGCTGTTTAGTTAATTCAATTATTGGTATTTCTGAAACAATAAACACATCCGCAATATTTTTTTCTGGAGAAATTGCTTCAATGGCTGCAATTGCATTTAGTGATATTGGACCCATAGATACGATAGTTAATTTGTCACCGTTTAAAATTTTTCTGATAGGATTGTACACAGGAATTTTAATATAATCAGGCTTCGTTCCTTTTTCTAGCCTAATATACCCAGGTCCACGATGATTCATCATCTGCTCAGTAATTTCTGCCACATCTTCAGCGCAAAACGGGATATAGCAACGCATGTTTTGAAATGATGAAAGAACTGCAATATCTTCAATAGCATGATGCGTGCTACCCATTATTCCATAGCCATAACCTCCACCATTCCCAATAATTTTTACATCCATGTTGTGCAAGCAAACATCGAGACGAATTTGTTCAGCTGGCCGGAATACGACAAAAGGAGCGATACTGTAGCAAAAGACAGTAAATCCCTGTGATGAGAGACTGGCAGCCATTGAAACCATGTTTTGCTCGCTTACTCCTGTGTTTATAAATCGATTGCCGATTGATTTTTGGATGCTTTCTAGTGCCATAAAGCCCAAATCTCCCGTTAAGAAGAGTATTTTCTGGTTGGCAATGGCGAGTTCTTCAATTTTGTTGCAAAATTCTTTACGCATAATTTTTTTTGATTTGATTTATTGCTGATTCGAATTGTTCGTCGTTCATGGGTAGGTAGTGCCATTCAATAGTATTTTCCATATACGAAACGCCATTACCTTTTGTTGTTTCTGCAATTATACATTTAGGCTTCAATGATTTTAAGGAATCTAATTTTTCAAATGACTCAGAAAGACTTTCAAAATCATTTCCGTTTTTCGCAACAACTACTTCAAAATTAAATGCCTCCCACTTCTTTTTTAATGATTCCAGATTGATAACATCACTTGATTTTCCGAACGCTTGGATTTTATTGTTGTCGATAATAACAGTTAAATTTTGCAATTTATGATGTGCAGCAAAAAGAGCGGCTTCCCATGTGGAACCTTCATTGCAATCTCCTTCAGATATAACACAATATACATTTGTTTTCTTCTTTGTAAATTTTGTTGATAGTGCAAGTCCTGTTGCAAGCGAAAGTCCATGTCCAAGACTACCAGTTCCAAAAGTTACGCCATTGAGTTTACCGCAGCATGGTGGGTGAGCTGCTAATACTGTTCCATTTGTGTTATAATATGTGTTTAATTCTTCCTTTGTTATTTTGCCGGCTTTTTCTAATACTGTGTATAGAGCCGCCGCCGCATGTCCTTTCGAAAGAATGAATTCGTCATTCTTTTCCATGCGAGAAAAATACAGGTAAACTAATATGTCCAGACACGAAAGAGAGGAGCCAATGTGGCCAGCCTGTACTTTTTTGTACATGTTTAGCATGGTCACTAAACATTCATGCTTTGTTTTTTTGAGGTTATTTTTGCTACTTTTGTAAGTTTTCATGATTGAAAATGGTAAGTTAAATTACTTTATAATTGTAGCAAAATTTGATATTTTAGTAAAGCAAAAGGCCACGATATGTAAAAGGCCACGATAAAGGCCACGATAAGCAATCATGTTGAAATATTGTGCTTATTGTGGAATAATGAGGATATGAATAATGATGATAAAATATCTATTATAATACCATTTCGTGACAAGGCTGAATTGCTAGAGCGATGTCTTTTGAGCGTTTTTGAAAAATCAACTCACCAAAACTATGAGGTTATTTTGGTGAATAATAGAAGTAAGAAAAAGAAAACCCTTGATTATTTGGAAAGTTTACAAAAATTGGAAAATATAAAAGTTTTGAATTATGAAAAGCCTTTCAATTTTTCTGCAATTAATAATTTTGCAGCAAAGCATGCGAAAGGCGAATATCTTTTATTTTTGAACAATGATACAGAAGTTATTTCTGAAAACTGGCTGGAAGCAATGTTGAAATGTTTTGAAGATGGGAAAGTCGGAGCAGTCGGGGCAAAACTTCTTTATCCCAATGGAAAGATTCAACATATCGGAGTTGAAATCCATCCTGAGCATGGGCCAGTTCACACTGCGAGAATGCAAGAAGAAGATAGTGTTGATTTTTCTGAGCCACGAGAGTGTGTGGCGGTGACGGGAGCTTGTTTAATGACAAGAAAGAACTTATTTTTGCAGCTCGGCGGATTTGATGAGGTGAATTTGCCGATTGCCTATAATGACGTTGATTATTGTTTCAAGCTTCGAAAATTGGGATATAAAATCATCTGCACCCCACATGCAAAACTTTTTCATCACGAATCAGCCAGCCGTAAATCAGATATCCTCGCAAAAATCTTCAATCGCCAACGCTACCAAGCCTTTAAAAAAGAACAAATATATTTTTCCCAGAAATGGGGAAGGGAATAG
>CAILTR010000008.1 GCA_903837175.1 uncultured bacterium | reverse complement strand
TTTCTACAATGACATCCGCAGACATCAATCTTTAGAATACACAACCCCTAGAGAAGTGCATTTTCAATAGCTAATAATTTTTAAAAAATTTCCCTCTACTTTTTCTAATTTATCTGTGTTGACAAAGGAGACCACCATAGTGTGTGAAAGACACGGTATGGTTGGAGAAAGAAAGAGAGGTGAGATAGGAATCCAGACCCTACGATTCGGAGACGTTGTTGGAGAGCACACCATTATTTTTGGCGCCTCCGGTGAAAGAATCGAATTCACTCATAAGGCTTCTTCGCGAGAAGTTTTCGCTCGTGGCGCTCTGAGAGCTGCAGAATGGATCGTAGGGAAACCACCCGGCATCTATTCGATGAACGATGTTCTGGGCTTGAAGTAAGTTTGTGCAAAAATTTCACACCAAGGGGACTGAGAAATCGGGCCCCTTGTTTAATATCAAAAAGACTTGGCCTCTGAACCAAGTCTTTTTCATTTCTCCATCTCCCCTTTCACAATCTCAAACAATTTCTTTTTAGCGCGATTGAGGATGGTGCCGACCGTGTTGACCGGCTTGTCGAGGATCTTGCTGATTTGCTGATAAGAATATTCCTGAAAATAACGCATCTTTAAAATTTCACGATATTTTTTCGGTAACCTCTCCAAGGCCGAATCAATCTCCTGCGTAATTTCCTGATGATGCCAAAGCTCTTCAATAGATTCATCTTCACTAGCAGTCTCGAGCTTATCTTTGCTAGTCGTAACATCCTCCCAAGAAACTGTATAGCGTTTACTCTTACGTTTTAAATAGTTGACTGCCTCGTTGTGCGCGATGCGATAAATCCAAGAAGAAAATTTCCGACTTAAATCAAAGTGATGAATATTTTTATAAGTTTTAATAAAAACATTTTGCAGGATATCCTCCGACTCTTCCTTGTCGCGCGTCAGACGATAGATATAGATAAAAAGTTTTTTCTGATACCGCTTAAATAAGTCGCTATAAGCATCGCGATTTTTGGCTTGGGCTATTTGGATCAACTCAATATCACTTAAACTTTCAAGGTTTTCAAAATCAGGTTTTCTGCGATAAAATCTTTTCTTCCCAACGGCAAAAACTTCGTAATTAGGCATCCTTTTTAGATTCAGCAGATTTTCAGAAAAATTATGCTCACGAGTAAAAAAACACATTTCACTTTTCAAAAGTATGCTTCTCTTTTCTTGACTGTCCTTGATAGTTTTCCGTTTTAGCGGAATTGCCATGCTTTTCATTTTCGCCGTCATATGATAATATCCATTAACTATTATCTAGAAAGAAGCAGAAAATATAACAATTTTTAGGAAAGCATATAGTATAATAATAGCACTTTTATGTCAAGGTCACAAACAATTTCTAAGCCCGTTACAACAAAGCAAAGCCCTCCTAAAAAAGGCTTTTTAATTCTAGCGCTCGAGACGTCTTGCGATGAAACAGCTATCGCGGTACTGCGGGTAGTAAACGGCCTGCCAACAATCCTTTCCAACCAAATTTCTTCGCAAGTCAAACTGCACGCTAAATGGGGTGGCGTTGTCCCGAATTTAGCGGCGCGCGAGCATGTTAAAAATATTGATCTCCTACTTAAAACGGCCCTAGCTGAGGCCCAGATTTTACCAGGGGAACTTGATGCTATTGCGGTTACCCAAGGCCCTGGGCTCATCCCAGCGCTTCTGGTAGGGGTAAACTACGCCAAAACTCTTTCCTATCTCTGGGAAAAGCCTTTAATCGGGATTCACCATATTGAGGGACATATCTACGCTAATTTTATCGGAGATAAAATTAGCGTAAGCTCCAATAACCAAAAAACAAATTCCAAACAAAATTCAAATATCAAAAAAGATACCCCTTCCAAAATTTCAAATTTAAAATTTCAAATTTCAAATTTACCAAATATAAAATTTCCAATTTTAGGTTTGGTTGTTTCCGGTGGGCATACGCAATTGGTGTTGATGAAAAATCATCTTGACTATGAAATCGTTGGGCAAACTGTGGATGACGCGGTTGGCGAAGCTTTTGATAAAGTCGCCCGCATTTTAGGTATCGGCTATCCGGGAGGACCCAGCGTTGCCCTTTGGGCACGCAAACACCAAAAAACAAACAACAAACAACAAACAAATTCAAACGACCAAATTTCAAATGAACCAGAAAACACCCTAAAAGCTAATGAAGTTTACCCCGTGGCGACTGCCACTGGGGCTATAAGCTATAAGCTAACCTTCCCTCGTCCCATGCTGAATAAACAAGGTTTTAATTTTTCTTTTTCTGGGCTTAAAACCGCAGTACTGTATGAAACGAAAAAGCACACCGAGCTACTGAAAGATAAAAAATATCTCGCGCAGGTTTGCCACGAATTCGAGCAAGCTTGTGTGGACGTGCTAGTTACTAAAACGCTCAGAGCTGCTGAAAAATACGCACCGCAAACTATTTTATTAGCTGGCGGGGTCAGTGCTAATCTCGAGCTTCGCAGTCAACTCGGCCAAGCCATTGAAAAAAAGCTGCCCCAGGTATCCTTTCTAGTCCCAGCGCTAGAGCTGACTGGCGACAACGCCACTATGATTGGAGTGGCTGGGGCCTTTCGTTGGGAGCGCTTGACTGACGCCCAAAAAAAATCCGCCCTGGGAAATTGGAAAACTCTCCAACCCAACGCGAATTTAAAAATGCAATAACAAAACATTGAACTTTCCCTTCTTCTTTGCTAGGATAGGGATATAATAATGAAAAGCATGTACGGTTTCATTCGTAGATTCGAATGTCATTCGTAGATTCGAATCGGCTTTATGAAAGAACTTCCAAAAATATATCAGCCGCAAGAAGTTGAAAACGAAATTTATGCCCGCTGGGAAAAAAGCGGTTTCTTCAACCCCGACAATCTTGACGCCGGAGAGAGTTATTGCAATATCCTGCCACCGCCAAATGCTAATGGCGAACTCCATATTGGACACGCCAGCGGCTATACGGTGATGGATATTTTCGGACGCTTCAATCGAATGAACGGCAAAAAAACACTCCTACTGCCAGGTAAAGATCACGCTGGCATTCAAACCCAAGTTGTTTTTGAAAAAAAAATAAAAGCTGATACTGGAAAAACTCGTCAAGAAATTGGGCGCGAGGAGTTTTATAAAAAGACCTATGAATTTTGCCTGGACCGCGCCAACTATATGCGCAATCAAGAAAAAAAGATTGGGATTAGCGCTGATTGGTCGCGTGAAAAATTTACCCTTGATCCAGATGTCCTAAAAAATGCTTTGGAAACCTTTGTAAAAATGCATGGCGACGGTTTAATTTATAAAGGCAAGCGAATTATTAATTGGTGCCCACGTTGCGCTACCGCCCTTTCGGACGTGGAAGTTTTGCACAAAGACACCCCTGGCAAATTATATTTTATTAAATATCCCCTCGAAAATTCGGCGGCCTTTCTTACTGTAGCTACCACCCGTCCAGAAACGATGCTGGGCGACACGGCTATCGCAGTTAATCCAAAAGATCAACGCTTTGAAAAATTAGTTGGGAAAAAAGTTATCCTGCCCTTGCAAAATACGCTCATTCCGATCATCGCTGACCGGCGCATTGATTTGACATTCGGCACGGGAGCAGTGAAAATTACACCTGCGCACGACCCGCTCGACTGGGAAATTGGCCGCGACCACAGCCTCCCAGAAATTCAAATTATTAATGAACAAGCGCTTATCACTGAGCTTGGTGGGAAATATGCCGGCCTTTCCACGCTTGAAGCTCGCCAGGACATCCTTGCAGATTTAGAAAAATTGGGTCTACTAGAAAAAGTTGAAGACTTAGCGCATAGCGTTTCAATTTGCGAACGTTGCAAAACGACCATCGAGCCCCTGACTTCCGAACAATGGTTTATTAATGTCCAAACCTTAAAACAAAAAGCGATCGAGGCCATCGAAAAAGGCGAGCTTGAAATTTTTCCAACTAACTTTAAAAGGATTTTAGTTGATTGGTTTGGGAATATGCGGGACTGGTGCATTAGTCGCCAAATTTGGTGGGGACCCCAGTTCCCTGTTTGGTATTGCGCTAGTTGCGGACAGGAAAAATACACTGTTTCGCTCGAAAAACCAGCAAGCTGTCCACACTGTGGCGGAAAAGATTTAACTCAAGATGAAAATACTTTTGACACCTGGTTTACTTCCGGTCAATGGGTGCACACAACACTGCAAGCTCGTGGCGATGATTTTAAAACTTTTTATCCGACTGACATGATGATTACGGGGCGTGACCTGCTTTTCTTTTGGGCTTCGAAAATGATCATGATGAGTCTTTATGCTACTGGGCAAGTGCCGTTTAAAAATTTATTTTTTACGGGCTTAGTCCTCGACAAAGAAGGTCATAAATTTTCTAAATCCCGAGGCAACGGCATTGATCCTCTCACAATGATCGATAAATTCGGCGCTGATGCCCTGCGCATGAGCCTGATTATGGACTCCGCGCCTGGTCAAGACTCTCGCCTCTATGAGGAGAAAATTGAGACCTTCCGCAACTTTGCTAACAAGCTCTGGAATATTTCCCGTTATTGCTTAACACAAGAAGGGTTTGAGTTGGTAGAAAAAATTTCAAGCGCTGACCTGAAATCTGCGACCGATCATTGGATCGTCGCTAAGTTAGCAGAAACGACTGCCCAAGTTACGAAACTCTTTGAAGCTAAGCAAATTGCAGTGGCAGCGGATCTTTTAAAATCTTTTACCTGGAATGAATTTGCGGATTGGTACGTGGAAATTAATAAAATTGAAAAAAATCAAAAAGTTCTCGGCTACGTTTTAGATAAACTCTTGCGCCTCTGGCATCCATTTATGCCCTTTATTACTGAACATCTCTGGACCCTTAATGGCAAAGAAAAAATGCTCCTAGTTTCAAGTTGGCCAAAAAATCTCCAGCTAACTTCTACCACCGAAGTTTTAAATTTTGAAACTATCCAAACATGCATTACCACTATTAGGAATGTCCGCGCTGAAAATAAAATTGAACTTGGCAAGAAAATTACCTTAACTTTAAATTCAACCACCGAAAAAGCTTTAGCTATTTTTAAAGCGCCCTTTCAAGAGGAAATTATCAAGCGCCTAAAAACAGGTGTTGCTGAAATTAACTATAATCAACCTGAAGTAAAGCTGACGACTGAAGTTAAAAGAACCATTGGTGAGCTTAGCCTCTACCTTGATTTAGCTGGCGCCATCGACCCTGAAAAAGAAAAAGTTAAAGTTGAAAAAGAAATTGCCAATTTGGAAAATTTCATCGCCGGACTTTCTAGTAGGTTGGAAAATAAAGAATTTGTTTCCAAGGCTCCCGCGCAAATTATTGGACAACAAAAAGAAACGCTCGCCAAGAAACAAGCCGAACTTTTGCAGATCAAGAAACAGCTGGAATTGCTGGCTTAGAGTTCTAATTGTTCCAGTTGTTGTAAATGTTGTATTTGTTTTAAATTTTACGTTATTTAAATATTTAAGTGATTGTATTTTTTTAAAATTTTTGTACATTCGCCCGCCTGCATCGCTATGCGAAGCATTGCGGGCAGGTAAAATTCGTAATTCGTAGAAATATGCAGAAGCTTGAATCATTTTTTTGGGGCGTAGTAGCCGCTGGCGGAGCGGTTGTTTTTCAATTTATTTTTTTTCTAGCCGCTACTAACTTCATTGCGCCTGAAGCTAAGCTATCCTTTGACCAATTTTACGTATTGCCGATCGTAGTCTTACTTTTTGCTTTCTTAGAAGAATTTTTTAAATATTTAATGCTTGCCAAAAGAATAATTAAAATTTCTACCAAGCATGATTTTCTTATCAATGCGCTCCTGATTGGCTTAGGCTTTTTTACGCTCGAGTTAGCAATTATTCTAACTAACAGTGGCAACCTCGAAATTCAAAAAATCCTCGAGATAGCTATCCTCCATCTCGGCACAACTATCCTAATGGGCTATTTTATCCTAACGATGAAAAAAAGCTCGCCCCTTTATTCAGTCACCTATCCACTCCTGCTCGCAACTGGCCTGCACTTCAGCTTTAACTGGCTAGTCTTACAAACAAGCCCTGTTTTTAATTCCCTCGCCATTTTAATTTTAAGCTTACTCCTTTTCCTGGCTTTTAAAATTTTAACCGCCCCGAACAACCTGCTTGCGCAAGATAAAGAATAATCATATAATAGAGATATAATAAGAATAAATTTTAACGGGGGGATTTCTGATTAAGAATCAGCAATTCACATTTAATTACATGCTAAAAACAAAAAAATCATTTTTCGAAAGAGTAACTGGCTCATCGCCAATTGATTCAAATAATATGGGCGAATCTTCCATGCCAATTTATGCCCAGGAAGAGGAGACCGAAATGATTATGAATAATGAAGGTTCAATGAATTCTGGTGGTGGCCACCGAAGCTTAAATGTCTTTGAAGAAGAAGAGGCTAGTTTTTCTGGAGATGCTGAAGGCCAACTCACTATTGACGTTTACCAAACCGAAAATGAAATCGTGATCAAATCAACTATCGCAGGAGTTAAGCCAGAAGATTTGGACGTCTCTATAAATAACGACATGGTGACCATCAAGGGTGAACGGAAAAACGAAGAAGCAGTCAATGGAGAAAATTATTATTACCAGGAATGTTACTGGGGATTTTTCTCCCGGAGCGTTGTCCTGCCAATTGATATTATTGCCGATAAAGCCGAGGCTTCCCTGAAAAATGGAATTTTGACCATCCGCCTGCCAAAAGCTGACACCACCAAAGTTAAAAAAATTCAAGTGCGCGGATTCTAGACTTTGCCCCCTTTATTGATTTTTAAAAAAGAAAGCATTTGATCTGTACCCTCTAAAGTAGACACGAAACAAAAAACTAGCTAGCGCAAACTAAAAGATGATTTCTGTATTCAACGGGAGTCATCTTTTTGTGTTCCCATTGATACCTTTCATGATTGTAGTATTTCACATATTCCT
>CAILTR010000007.1 GCA_903837175.1 uncultured bacterium | reverse complement strand
CTCTCTTTTTATTATACCAAACTTTTCCCTTTTTGTATTTAAAAAATACTAACTATAAAAAATAAGCGTCGAGACCAATAATGGTTCGACGCCTGTAATATTATAGTATGAACAAGTATCCAAAAGGGATTACCGCTCTTTGGATTTTTCTCTTTTAGCATCAGCCACTTCTTTCAGTCGCTTAATTAAACCCTCGAAAGCAACTGTTGCCATTCCTTCAAAGGCGGCACCTTGTGCTTTGATTGCTTCTTCGATAGCCGCATTGTGATCAATTGGCTTGGCAGGCGTTGAGGAAGAATTTTGTTCAAGCTGGCTCATAATATAAATTTTTTAAATTCTTAAAAAACTTCACTGGCCTTTTCGCTAGTAGGCACAGCGTACTTATTAAATATCATTTTTGGTATTTTGTCAAGGTTACCCGGAAAAATAAGATCAGAAATGGCTCTCTTAAAGTCCAACTGGCTTACATTGACCTTTTGCTTTCCATAGCTAATATCCGCTTTAAGATATTCTTCCTTCACAGTCTTCACATCTATTGTAATCCTACAATATTCAATTTTTCCTGTTTCTTTTGACCTACAATCCTCAACAAATGGAGTATCTGGATAATTTTTGCTACCATGCACACTTGAAGATGCTATTGATCCAGGGTGTTTGAAAATTTCACGTTCCATGCAATTGCTTTTGACTTGAATTGCAACCCTGCTACCCATAATATGCTTGCCTTCATCATCAAGCCTAGAGGAATCAATCTCACCTTGCTTTTCCATCTCATCGAGATCAATCCTAAACCAAAAGTCTACCCCTTTGGCAACATCCTCTTGGCAAGTCGCTGACTCAACTGATTTTACGAAGCTAGATTTTTCAACAGCCTGTTGCACAGCAGCCTCTATATCAACTGCGCCGCGCATCCAACTGTCAAGATAATATTGCAACCGTCCAACAATTTTTTCTTCCGCACGCAAATAAGCACCGTCAGAGCGCTCCATCGCTTCCCGGAGATGCTGATTGCGATGTTTGTAAATATTAAAACCCTGAAGCAGTGCTTCCACAAAAAAGACCTTAAGCTTAAGCGAGATTTTAGCATCATAGCCGACCATCCCAACTAGCTCAGCTAAGGATTTTGAAGCTTGATTCAATTTCATTTTATCATCAAATTTAAGTTCTTGTGTGTGAAGATCATTCTGATTGATTATGCCGCTAATTTCATATGCCGAATCAACTAATTCATCCATCAGCTTGAAAAATTCATGAAGTTCTGGGGAAACATGAGCACCTTCTTTATATTCAGAAAAAATAGCTGGTGCCAAGACATTTCTGACCCTACCCTTATTATAATCAGTCAGTGCCTCTCTAAAAATTTCCTCTGGTAACTCCTCAAGGTACAGAATGTCTGTATCTTTATATCTCTCAGGATACAATTCCTTTACCTTATTTAGCAATACGCCTGGTTTCAAATCTATTTCTTGTTCCAATGGAGACTTGCGTATGACTTCAGCAAGTTTCGGAAATGCTTCTGACATATTTTTAATTTTAATATTTAACAATAATATTATACAACATGATTATGTTTGGTGCACGCTCTATTTTAAAAAAGCTTCCAGCATTACTATAAAAAAAGCGCAAGACAGAAATATTATTTCCGCTTGCGCTAGCCAGAGGCTGAGGTTATGTATCTTCATGAAGATACATAAACCAAATCCCGAAAGAAATCGGGGCAAAAAAGAACAGAAAGCAGACCCATCCGACAACGTCTGCTAGCACCACACCAACACTGGCTCGATTTGCCAGCAACTCGGCAACGAGCATGCCTAGCGTGGCTGTAAGCAAAAAGATAGCAACCGTGGCAACCAGTGTGGTTACTAAACTTGGCTTGCAAGTAAGAAGACCGAACATAAATCCCTCCCTTTGCCCCGAAAGGCTGATGTGCCCATCATTTTTTTATGATGAGCCGTTGTAATAAAAATTTTTGTTTCTTTTTTCTGTTTCGTCTTTTCAGACTCATCAGCACAAATCAACATTTGTGGACAGAAACGGAAACATGAAATTTTTCACGTTTCCGACAATTTTTGAGAGATTTGCAAACTCTTTGTTTTACTTTTTCTTCAAATCCGGTAAGGATTTGTCAAAAAGCCAGAGTTTGATTCTCACATTGAGAACCTTGAGCATAAAAATTACTTTTTTCATTTTTCTCCTTTATTTTTTGGTTATTTTTCTCTTCTCCCTTTCTTGAAAGTACGAATTTTTTATACGCTCAAGGATGGGGCTGATTTAGAAGAATTTCTAAATCAGCCAATTAAACCTCCATCAGTCTCCAATTAAAGCTGTTCTGGAACTGCTCCATGGAGACCCGCTATACACACCACTGCCACCGTACTCGACCGTCACCTTATCGCCTTCAACCTTAATACTCCGGATACCGATGTATTCCTTCGTAGTTCGGCTATTCGCGATTTCACGGTGTTGTATCTTTCCGTCTTGCATCTTCCAGACGAGATACAGCGTGTCGAAGCCGTATGAGGTGCCATCCTCGGCCGCATGTGACACCACACACACATCCTGCCTCCCCTCTGGAAACGATGGGGCGTAGGTGAAGTCACAGCCAAGCATTGGCGCGATCTTGCTAATGTAGTTACGGGCTTCCTCTGGTGCGATAATGCTCATGTTTTATCTCCGGTTGATTTTGAAAAAGTACATTTTATTAATTTCTTTTTCTGTTTCGTCTTTTCAGACTCATCAGCACAAATCAACATTTGTGAACAGAAGCGGAAACATGAATTTTTTCAAGTTTCCGACAATTTTTGAGAGATTTGCAAACTCTTCGATCCGCTTCGGGTCAGATCTCCTTCTTTTCCTTTTTCAAGGTGCGGGTGAAGTGGTCCCGCCGGCTCTATTTCGGAATCAAAGAAAAGATTCTTTTTCTAATTAGCTTTCTGGCTAAATTAAAAAAATACTCTCGCTCATCTCCCTCGAAACAACCTTTCCATGGGTCGCCCTGGAATGTCTTCTGGTAGATAACAAGCTGACTGCTTTCTCTACCAAAATATATCTTAACGACTCCCCAACGGATCCTCAGATAACCCACCACCCTGCCAGAAAGCAAAATGTTGTAGTCTTCTGGACACCCATTACAGATACTCACGAATCTAAACCTCATACGACCTCCTTGCCTCGAAAGGCAGATGTGCTCATCATTTTTTTATGATGAACGGTGACAAAAAATTTTTATTTTTTTCTTTTTGCAAGTGCGCCTCAGGAATCAGTTGCCCGATCCCTGAGCTCGGCCTTGGACCGTTTCCGGTCGTAGCCACGCTTCCCACTCTTGGTAGAATGGGGCCCACCTTTGTGGCGAAGCAATTCCACCACTTCAGTGGGCAAGCGCCACTTGCCTTTCCGCTTGTCGATTTTTATTTTCGACATTTTCCCTCCTTTTTTTATTGTTTTAGGACCTGCTCATTCACTTTCTATAAAAAAGCAAATGAGCAGGTCCTATTCTTGTGAAATTGTAAAGGTTCTTCCAACTTGTCACTTCCTAGCATTCCTGCGGGAGCCACACATTGTCAGCTTTCATGGGGGTGTATAATTATATTTGAATATTGCCCCTATCTTGCCCAGTTGTGTGGCTCTACCAAATGATCGACCTAGCCATTGCCATTAATAATAGTGTTCTTTTTCTGGCAATGTGGCGCATCTTCCAGCTGTCCGCTTTTGGAGTGCCTATCTTTTTGAAGTGCTCGTTGTGCAAGTTTATCAACTTGACTAAACAGCCTAGCATACCTTTTTTAATTTGTCAAGTATTTTAAACTTATTTTTTCATTATGTTTGAAATAATGCTTTATTGAAGCATTATTATTTATATATTTATGTTTATATTCATTGTCATAATACTCCATAGGCACAAAGAAAACAAGACTCTTCCATGCAATTTGTCCATAATGCTTGACAAAAACCTTAGAAGGTGCTATCCTATGGAGAAATATATTTTAGTATCATTAACAATTTAACAAAAGGAGGACGCCATGGGCGACTAATCCAATCCAAAAGGATGAGCAGCTGCGCGAAAGCAAAACGCTGCTCATCGCGAGTAGGAAAAGATTAGCCGATAATGACAACTCTCATCAACAACACTAACCCAGAAGGAGAAAGAAACCATGAATGACTAACAAAAAAATCAACCTGTGACATTTCAAGTGTCATAGGAAAATTGTTTGAATCAAAAAGAGATTGATTGCAATATGTTTTGCGTAAATACATAGCATAAAACAATTACAATCAAAAAGAGCCTGGAATAACATCGTTATTCCAGGCTCTTTTACTTTTTGAAGCTATTTCTGATACTTTTCAGCTGCTTCCCAGGCTAAATCAAGAATAGCCTTAATTGAATCCGCAATTTCCTGATCCTCAATTACAACACCAGTCAGGCGATCTCCAAGAGAAGCTATTCTAATTTTATTTCCATACACAGCTATATCCGACTTAATTGGAAACTTTTCATATGGAACCTTCCTTCTTTCTCCATCAATAGTACTTTCGAGGTTTCCATCTTTATATGTATATATAACTTTCGTCTTAACATCCCTACCAATTCTTTTAGCACGGGCCTTGCTGCGATCCTCTTTTGAAAAAACTTTTTCCAGCGCATCAACTGAGTATGCCATGTCGACAACACCTGAAGCAGCCTTAGTAAACTCATCAATCATTGTTAAAATTCCTTCTTTCCCTTCGTAATATCTTACTACCGGGCGATCACCGTGCTTATTATTGATTGACTGAAGTTGTGGAATCAATTTTTTCAGCTCCTCGCTCTTTTTTTTCATCTCCCTTTCTTGCTCTTCCAACATATCAACCAGCCTGTCTGGATCAGTTGCGACAAAAAACTGCTTCTTCCCTTGGTGAAAACTACTTATTAGTCCCTTGGCCATAAGAGCCTCAATAATGAAATAGGTTGTGGCGCGATTCACACCAGCTTTGTTTGCAATCGCCTGGACTGCCGACTGTCCCAATTCCAAAGATGCTAAATAAACCTTCGCTTCTTTTTCATTCAAACCTATTTCCATGAGTTCGCGTTCCAACATAATATTTTTCAATTATTTAATGTTTATCCGATTTTCCTGCATTATACCACGAAAAACTTTTCTCAAAAAGATATTTGCCTACACACCAGCGTTAAAGTTAGTTTCAAAGGTTAGCTATTTGTATTGTTCTAGGCAAACATGATACTATATTTACATGGAAAAAATTACAAAAAACTCAAAAACCCCAGTGAAATCGGAAGAAATCCTGCGGGGTAAAAAACTCATTCTCATTGACGGCAACGCCATCATTCATCGGGCTTATCACGCACTGCCGCCGTTTACGACCAAAAAAGGCGAACTGGTTAACGCCGTGTACGGTTTTGCGTCGACGCTACTGAGCGTAATTAGCGAATTTAAACCAGACTACGTCGTGGCTTCTTTCGATTTGGCGGGCAAGACTTTTCGCCATGAGAAATTCGAGGATTATAAAGCCAATCGCGTCAAAGGCGACGATGAGCTCTATGCTCAGATTCCACGCGTCAAAGAAGTCGTCAAGGCTTTTAACATTCCAATTTACGAGCAAGCGGGCTATGAAGCTGACGATGTGATTGGCACAATTGCAACGCAAATCTCCGCCCTAGGCGGAAACTCCACAGAAAACATTGAAACTATCATCGTCACTGGCGATATGGATACCTTGCAACTGATTAATGCTACGACTAGCGTTTATACG
>CAILTR010000006.1 GCA_903837175.1 uncultured bacterium | reverse complement strand
TAAATATATAAATAATAAATTAATATTCAATAAATATCAAAATAGATATGGAATATCAAAAATTCGTTAAATATATTTTACATTTTTTTTCATATAAACTTCAAATGTTTATATATTTTATTTATGGAAATTTCAAATATAAAAAATCTTATTCAGAAAATGGCGAAGATTTAATTCTCATAAAGTATTTTGAAAACCATAACATAAAAAATGGTGTATACGTAGATATTGGATGTTTTCATCCGGTTTGGATCTCTAACACATACTTATTACATAAGAAAGGGTGGAATGGTTATGCTATTGATATTGATCAACAAAAGTGTAAATATTTTAGATTATTAAGGGGAGATAAATGTATTGTACAATGCGGAGCAATAACCGATAAGCATAGTGCTAATCGAGATATTGAAGTATACAAATTTCAAAATGCTTATTCATCAATTGATACAATAGATAAAAATACAGCTGATTTATATAGAAAAAATATTGGAGTTGAATATAAAATAGAAAAAGTTACTAGTGTCTTCATTTGTGATTATTTTGTTACATTGGGTAAAATTAATTTATTAAATATTGATATTGAGGGACTTGATGAATTAGTCTTATTAAATATTGATTTGAGCGTTATAGATCCAGAAATTATATTGTTTGAAAATAATGAAATAAGAGGCGGTTCTGCCGAAGTAAAAAATCATCTAAATATTCATGGTTATGAGCTACTATTTATAAGTGGTGGTTCTATATGTTATTCGAAAAAATCATTGATTAAATAATGAAAAACAAGATTAATTCTATTTGCTTTATAGGGCAGGGTTTGGAAGGTGGAGGTATAGAGAGAACATTGTCCAGTCTTGCTAATTATTATTTCGAATTAGGTGTTAAAGTTAGTATAATATTGTTATTTAAAACTGATAGTTTTTATTATATAAATCCGGATATTAAAGTACATTATCCAAATATTTCAAGAGATAATTGTAATAAATATACTTACGCTATAAAGCTATTGCCCTACCTTAGAAATACTATTATTCATATTAAACCCGATGTTGTTTTAAGTTTTAATGAATGGTATAATCCTTATGTATTACTTGTAACCCAAGGACTTAAAATTCCAGTTTTTGTTTCTGACAGAATGAGTCCGAACATTAAATTAGATTATTTTAATAAAATATTAAAAATAATTATTTATAAAAAAGCCGCTGGAGTTATATCTCAAACAAAATATGCAGCAGAAATATTAAAACGTAATGTAAACCCAAAACAAATTATTGTAATACCAAATCCTTTAAATGTTATTAATGATAATAATAAAATAAAATATAAATCAATAGTTAGTTTAGGTAGATTATCCAAAGAAAAAGGCCATAAATATTTAATCGAAGCCTTTTCTCTGATTACTGCATCTGAGTGGGAACTACATATTATTGGAGATGGACCAGAAAGAGTATTCTTAGAAGAAATGTCAAGAAAACTTTGCCCAGATAAAATTGTGGTATTTCATGGACATCTTAAAGAATTTTCACAAATAATGTGCAAAGCTCAAATATTTGTACTTCCTTCCCTTTCAGAAGGTTATCCTAATGCATTGATTGAGGCTATGTCTGTACCACTTGCATGTATAAGTACTAATTGTGTTTCAGGACCAAGTGACATTATTCAAAATGGTTATAATGGTATTTTAGTTAATGTAGGTGACTGCTATGATTTAGCAGATAAAATAAATATGTTAATAAATGACAAAGATTTAAGGACAAAAATATCTGTGAATGCCTATAAAATCAGAGATACACTCAATTTCACAGATATTGCCTTAAAATATCTGCAATATATGAATAATTCAATTATTTGAATAAATATTTTATATATGAATATTTTGCATTTATCAAATGTTATAGGAGAAAAAAAAGGTGGCGGGGTACATGAAGTAGTATCTAATTTATATAAATATCAAAAATTACTCCAACATGAACCCCATATATGGTATCCTGGATTACAAAAAGATTCGGATTCTATTGCTTTAGATGATAATATTAAAGCATTAAAAACTTTTGGAAACAACAAGTATAAAATAATACAAGATATATTTACATCTTTACCAAATGAGGTGCAAAATTACGATATAATTCATCAACATGGAATTTGGACTTCAATAAGTTTATATTCACAAAAAATAAGAAGGCAATTAAACATTAAATCCGTTATTCAACCCCATGGATATTTAGACCCATATCGCATGGAAATATCAAAATACAAAAAAAAATTAATGTATTTATTTTTTGAAAAAAATAATATAATACATTCTGATGTTATAATTGCTTGTTCAGAACCAGAGGCTTTATATTTTAAAAAAATATTTTATAATAAAGATGTAGCTATTATACCCAACGGAATACCGTTAGATTTTGTAAATTCATTAAATACTGATACGCTAAATTTAAGATTAAAAACCAAGCATAGATTATTATTTATTTCGCAAATTATCCCCCTTAAAGGTTTGGATCGTTTGTTTAAAGTTATTGCTAATATTGGTATTGACAAATTTTCCAATTATGAATTTATTATTTCTGGATATGGAGATAATAGATATATTATATCTTTAATTCATTTAGTTAATAATCTTAAAATAAATAATTTAGTTTCATTTATTGATCCACAATATGCGAAAAATAAAATTGATTTATTTGATTCTGCTGATTTTTTCATATTTCCATCATATAATGAAAACTATGGTATAGTAGTTGCCGAAGCTTTGGCAAGAAAAATTCCAGTATTAGCTACAAAAGGTACCCCTTGGGAGGAATTAAATACACATAATTGTGGATTTTGGGTAGATAATAATAATGAAGGCATTAAAAGTGGTTTATTAAAAATATTGCATACCTCTGAGCAAGATCGAATTATAATGGGTGAGAGAGGTAAAGAATTGATTAAGACTAAATATTTGTGGGATTATTCAGCAAAAAAAACAATTGAACTGTATTTATGGATTCTTAATAAAGGTACTAAGCCCAGTTTTGTCATTTAATATTGTTTTCTATATTTATTTATAATGTTGAATAATAGTAATATTTTATTATTTGTTCCAGGTGGCGAAGGTATATATGGGACTGAAATAAAAAAAAAGCTTGAACAAAATGGAGCTTATGTTAAGATTTATAACGAAAGACCTTCATCATCTTTTTTAAACAAGGCATTTATAAGATTATTTAAACAGTACTCCTATATTCTTATTGATATTTATATAAAAAAAATTATTGAAAAAAATGTTAATATACAGTTCAATTGGGTGTTGATAATAAGAGGGGAAGCTTTTCATCCCAGTACTATAAGGATTTTAAGGAAATCATATCCAAATGCTAAATTTATTTTATACCTCTGGGATTCTATAAATAATACAGATACTAGAAATATAATTCCATTTTTTGATAAAGCATTTTCTTATGACCCTTTTGATGTTTCTAATAACTCATTATTGATATATCAACCAACATTTTATCTTGATCAATACAGGGATATTCCAAATGTTAAGCTTTATGAAGTTGATAGTATATTTATTGGCACAATACACTCTGACAGATTTGATGTTTTAAATCAGATAAAGTTACAATTGTCATATCAGTGTTTATCATATTATTATTATATGTACTTTCCACACCGTATCTTGTATTATAGAAAATATATTATTGATTCTGAATTTCGCAATACAAGCTTACATGAATTCCATTTTTCAATGCTTTGCCTTGAGAAAACCATAGCCAAAATATTAATTGCACGATCTTCACTTGATATCACTCATCCTGTTCAAACAGGTTTAACACTGCGTCCGATTGAAATGCTTGGAGCAAAAAAAAAACTTATTACTACAAATCATAATATTAAGTATTATGATTTTTACGATCAACAAAATATATTAATAATAGATAGAAAAAAACCAGTAATAGATAAAGACTTTATTTACTCCCCATATAACGATATAGATTTGCATATTTATAATAAATATTCCTTGCAATCTTGGGTTAATACAATATTTTCATAGATATTAATTTATTTCTTTTGTACTTATTATTTTTTAAACGTCCACTAGATATTATATTATCTTTATTAGGTCTTATTATTATATCTCCTTTATTATTAGTAATTACCTTTTTATCTTATTTTGTATTTAATAGTTCTCCATTTTATTTACAAGATAGACCAGGTAAAAATGGAAAAATATTTAGGCTTATCAAATATAAAACGATGAATGACAACTGTGATCTCACTGGTACATTGCTTCCTGATAACCAACGAATAACCGCTTTTGGAAGATTTATGCGTAATTATTCGCTTGATGAATATCCTCAATTACTTAATGTACTTAAAGGTGATATGAGCTTGATAGGCCCTCGTCCACTATTGGTTAAGTATCTTCCCCTTTATAATAAATACCAATCAAGACGTCATGAAGTTAGGCCTGGCATGACTGGTTGGGCTGCAGTTAACGGGCGTAATGCGCTTTCATGGGATGAGAAGTTTGAACTTGATGTCTGGTATGTTGATAACATATCTTTTTTTCTCGATGTAAAAATATTAGTGTTAACGTTTCAGAAAATGTTAAAACGCGAAGGTATCAATCTTGTTCATAATCATATAAATACTCCTTTTAATAGTAAACAAGATAAAATCTGATATGGCAAACAAGGTTTTGATTATTGCTCCGCATCCTGATGATGAAGTTCTTGGTTGTGGTGGTATAATGAAAAAATATACCCATAATGGTGATGATGTTTACGTAATTATTATGACGAAAGGAACTCCCTCACTTTATTCTGATGAAAAAATCATAAAAGTGAGAAGAGAAGCATTACAAGCTCATAAAATATTGGGTGTAAAAGAAACAAAATTTATGGATTTCTTTGCACCGGAATTAGATTTATGTTCTCTTGCCGTAATCTCAGAAGCAATATCTTCTGTAATAAAACAATACAATATTAATATCCTTTATATCCCGCATCGTGGAGATATACATCATGACCACCGTGCTGTTTTTAATGCAAGCATTGTTGCTGCTCGTCCTGTTGGTAATTATTCAGTAAAGCAGATTTACGCTTATGAAACTTTGTCCGAGACTGAATGGGCACCTCCCTTTAGTGATGATGCGTTTATCCCGACATATTTTGTTAATATTCAAGACGAAATAAACGATAAAGTTAATGCTTTGATGTGTTATACAGGTCAGATAAAAGAGTTCCCTTCATCAAGATCAGTAATTGCATTAAGGGCTTTGGCACAATATAGAGGTGCAACTGTTGGTTTTTCTTCAGCAGAGGCATTTATGCTTATTCGTTCTATACAATCATAATGATTTGCCCAATGAGAGAAACTATTATTGCAATTATGTCATCGATCGCAGATGATTCTGATTTGCATCTTAAGTCTGAACTTCATGACCAAGATGTTTTACTCGAATGTGGACTTGACTCGCTTGGTTTTGCCATTCTTGTTGCGCATCTGGAGGAAGAGTTTGGTTACGATCCTTTCAGTTTGATGGATCAACCATATTATCCAAGAACATTTGGCGAATTTGTTGCCATCTATCAAAAGTATGCTCCGTGATGTTTGAAACCTTGTTTCAACTACTTTCTGAACTGCCACCTGATGGTCGCGCTCTTCTTCTGCCTTCGGAATGTATTCCTATGGCCACATTGAGAAGGGATGCATCCCTTTTAGCTCAGCACTCTCAACTTCCGAAGGGTTGCCGGATTGCTTTATGCGGCCTTTCTCCGCTAAAACTAATAAAAGCTGTTATAGCGTTTGATGGAACCGTTAATGTCATGCTCCTTTTGCCAGCATCAATGGATGCGAGAACCACCAATCAACTGATACAATCTTCTCATTGTACTCACCGTATTGATGCATTATTGGATGAACCTGAATCGATTGCTTCACTACTCAACTTACCATTGAGAGATGAAGCACCAACACGTTGGCTGCTTGCCTCTTCAGGGACAACAGGTACACCAAAACTTATTGAGCATACGCTTGCTTCACTTTGTCGTTCTGTCAAGCGGGATACTGTGTGTGGTTCGGAGTTTGTTTGGGGGCTTCTTTACGATCCTTGTCGTTTTGCTGGAATGCAGGTTGTGTTGCAGGCACTGCTCTCAACTTCAGGACTGTGTGTTTCTGAATCAATGGATTTTGATACTCAAATCACTGGTTTTATTGCAAACAAGGTAAATGCACTCTCGGCAACACCTTCGCTTTGGCGCAGGTTGTTGATGGATGGGAGAATAGCCGAACTACCGTTACGTCAGATTACACTTGGCGGAGAAACCGTTGATCAGAACATTCTTGATGCATTGAAACATGCTTTTCCTGTCGCGCGAGTTATACATATCTATGCGTCAACAGAGGTTGGTACAGGGTTTTCTGTGCATGATGGATTTGCCGGTTTTCCTGCTAATTGGATTGATAGCGTGATTGCACCGTTACCGTTACGTGTACGTGAAGATGGTCATCTGCTTGTCAAACCTTGGATTCTGCCAGGGGGAAAGGAGATACTTGATCGTGTCGATGCAGATGGTTATCTTGATACGCAGGATTTGGTAAGAGTAGAGGGTGATCGGGTGTTTTTTTTAGGAAGGGCATCGGGTGCAATAAATGTTGGAGGTAACAAGGTTAATCCAGAAGAAATTGAATGCTGTATAAGAGAAGTTGAAGGGGTTTATGATGTTCGGGTTTATGCAAAAAAAAACAGCATAATGGGTCAGATTGTAGCTGCTGAGGTTGTATCTGCTATTGAGGTAGAGCCCGAACCATTACGGAAAAGCATTCAGCGTCATTGCCGCTCGCATCTTGAAAACTGGCAGGTACCTGTTTTTATTTCATTTGTGACTGCCTTGAAAGAAACCTCTTCCGGTAAACGAGAGAGATTGCCAGTATGAAAATAATTGTTGTTACCGGAGCTACCCGCGGACTTGGGCTGGCAATTTCCAGGCAATGTGTTGATGACGGTTATCGGGTTGTGGCCGTAGGTCGTACTTTGAGTAGTGGCCTTGATGCTCTGATATGCAAACATCCTGAACAGGTCGTTTTTGAGCGGTACGATTTTTCAGATACTATCGGCATTCATGCGTTTGCCCTCCATATCACCAAAACTTGGGGTCGTCCATGGGGGTTGGTTAATAATGCGGCTCTTGGAAATGACGGGGTTCTTGCAACGCTGCATGAGCGCGACATTGGCGCATTGATCCGGGTTAACATTGAGGCGCCTATACTTCTTACAAAGTATCTTCTTCGCCCTATGCTGATCAACAGTGCGGGGCGCATTATAAATGTCTCCTCCATCATAGCTGCGACGGGCTTCAATGGCCTTTCGGTTTATGGTGCAACTAAAGCTGCTCTGGCGGGATTTACCCGTTCATTGGCACGTGAGGTTGGGAAGGCAAATATCACTGTCAATACTTTGGCACCAGGATATATGGAGACAGAAATGACCTTGGCCCTTCAGGGAGACAAACTTGAATCAATCAAGAGACGTACTTCTTTGGGACACCTTGCCACGGTTACAGATGCAGCTTTTGCTGTGAGTTATCTCCTGAGCGAACATGCGGCAAACGTAACAGGTACGACTATTACTGTTGATGCGGGGAGTACGGCTTGATGCTGAATCTCGACAATCTGCAAGTCAGACAAGCTGTGGATGGCGATGCTCAGGCGGTTGTTGATCTTCTTTCTGATAATGGCATGAACCCATATTGGAAAAATAAGTCGCAATGGTATCATTTTTATCGTGATTATCCTGAAGGATCTCCTTTGTCGATAATTGCTGAATGCGATGGTAAGGTGATCGGGCATTATGGGCTTCTGCCGGTTAAATTTGGTACGTGGGAAGCTATGCTTGGACTCCATGCCCACGTAGCAGCGCCATATCGAGGTTTAATGGTAATTTCCATGTTGATGAAGGATGTTGACCGGTATGCAATTGATGCAGGAGCAAAGGCGATATGCGGGTTCGCAAATCCTCAGTTTTCCTTGATTAAAAAAACGTTTTTCAAATGGAAAATTCCTTTTTGGCTTGGGTTCAAATCAGGTTTGACTGTTGATGATTTGAAAAGGGATGATGCTCCTTTTTTCTTTTCTTACTCTGATAAATGGTTTAAGTGGCGTTTTGGTAGCGTAAAAAATATTTATTTCAGCCGCTATATAACGAAAGAGAGGATCGAAAAAAGGCAGTTACTGAAAAGCATTCGGGAGGCTTCTCTGTCAGATGAAATGATGTTATCAGGTTGCGAAGGTTGGTCGAAGCACTTTATGTTTACTCAAGAACAAAAAGGTCAATTCTGCCAGCCATTTTCTTTGAAGGTCTATGATAAGGAGCTAATTGCTGCTGGCATTTACAAGCCGGAAAAATGGTTTATTGAAATGGGGGATTCTGACACGTTTAAGTATAGTCCTTGGGATATGTAGCAAAACATATTGAAACAGAGGTCGGTTAATGGAAAAGTTTAACTCAAAAATTATTATACCATGCAGGAACAACAGTTTATCAATGCTTTGAAAGAAGCTCTTGAAATTCAGGATAGAGAGGTTTTGATCACAGATGATTTCAGGCACTATCCAGAATGGGATTCTCTGGCGCAACTGACGCTTATTGCTATGCTTGATGAAGAGTTTGAAGTTTCT
>CAILTR010000005.1 GCA_903837175.1 uncultured bacterium | reverse complement strand
CAAAAGCCTTTCGTCCGGCACTTTCACCACTCCCACATTCGGCTCGATGGTGCAAAACGGATAATTACTGATTTCCACTGGATTTTTGGTCAGAGCCTTAAAAAGGGTGCTTTTCCCCACATTCGGCAGTCCGACGATTCCGATGTTCAGTTTTGTACTCGACATATTGATTGATTGGTATAAAACCGATTACTTGTAAATTATTTCTGTTGCCAACAATTGTTTCAACAGTATTGAGTATTATGGCACGCTTAGCTTCAAAATTCAACTTCTGAAGGGTTTCTTTGGCTTTTAAGGCAAATAGCTCCATATCTTGCTTGCTTGGCATTTCTAATTGAATTTGACTGACTTTGTTTGCAACGCTAGAAATTTGAATTTTAAGCTTATTAATTTTCTCCAAAAGTGGCTCTGTGTAATTTTTGAGTTGTTCCAAAGTGAATACTCCCGCCCCATAACCTTTATTATATCTCTCAACTTGCTCATTTAAAATGCCAATTTCTTTTTTGGGAATTTCAACATCAATAAGCTCAACCTTTGCTTTCGTATTTCGGCTCTCAAACCAACGCTGAACTTGCTGAGAAAGCAATTCTGGCGAACTCATCAACTGAGCAATCTTGTCCCATACTAACTGGTCAGCAATTGTGGCGTTGATACCTTTCTCTTTGCATTTTGCAGGAAGTGGGAAATTCAAAGCTCTATCATCACAACGGTAATATTTATTAGGTTTATTGTAATATCCCTCGCCGTGTCTGTGTCTGCCACAAGTGCAAGAAATTTTTCCAGCAAGCAAATATTCATTTTTTCTATTACGCTGACACAAATCAAAATTTTTCTTCAACTGCTTGCCAGCTTTTTCAAATAATTCAGATTCAATAATTGCGGGAATTGGAATTGTTATCCATTCATCTTTTGGACGCAGTTTCCGACTGGTTTTTTTCATTTTTTTATATTTTTGATTTTTTTGTGGTTTTTCAGGAACAACAGCATAAGAAGCTCCATAGTGTGCTTCGCCTATATAACCTTTGTGCCGTAGCATTGTGCTGAGTGTGCTAGTGTTCCAAACTCCTCGCTTGCTATTGCGTGGTTTTATTTCAAGCTCTTGTAATTTTTTTACAACTTTTCGCAAAGTCAGTTGCTCATTTGCCACCCAAGAAAATATCATTTTGACCACTCGTGATTCTTCTGAATTAATTTCATAAAATCCGTGAATTTTGTCTTGTTTGGGAATATAATCATAGCCATACAATGGTTTGGTCGTGAGAATATGACCCTCTTTCACAATGCGTAATTTGCCAAGCCGAAATCTCTCAGCTATTTTGGCTCTTTCATATTCAGCAAACAATCCTCTGACACCGTGCAGAATTTTATCTTCTGAATTTTTTGGTGCTGAAACTGTCACAAAAATAACTTCAACTCCAGCTTCTCTGAGTTCATCCATAACCAATTCTTGATATGAATATCTGCGAGCCAAACGGTCTGGGTCATAAATAAGCACAGCTTCCCAAGTTCTGTTTTTGTTTTTTGCCTCAAGTCGAAGCTCATCAAGTGCTGGTCGCTCCAAAATGTCACCACTCCAATCATCATCCTTATACTCTTTCACTATCTGCCAATTATTCTTTGCAGAAAATTCATTGAGAGTCATTGTCTGATTTTTTATGGTCTGTTCTTCTTCATCAGGATTTTCAGACACACGAGCATAAGTCGCTATCAGTTTTATTGAGTTGTCAGTTGGATTATTCATTATTTTACTGCGATATTAGAAAGTTTGTAATTTTATTCTAATTATCATTGAGTGTCAAATTCTTCAATGTTTCTTCAAACAAAATATCAAAAGCATTATTAAGCAGTTCCAGCTCCTCATTATTTTCAGAGAATTGGTAATTTACCAACGGCTGACTTCTTTTTATGCTTTCATTTGAAGTCATTCCTTTTTGGTATTATTCAGTTTATAACTGTAATATTTAACTTTTCCAACAAATTCATTAGAGAACTCACCTTTAAAGTCGGGCTTCACATAATTCAAACCAAATTCTGAAAACATTTTCTGAATAATTTCACTGTCAAAAATAGTGGTTGATTTTTCAATGTTTTTTGAATAAAAATATTTCTTTTTATTGAATAATCTTGGGTCTGTCATCTCCTCTTGCATATATCCGCAGACATAAGCTCCGACATTGTCAACATTTTTAATTTTATTTATTTTAACGTGACCAAGTCCCCAAATTTCTCCGAGTAATTTATTTTTGATGTATGGAAGATTACACAAAAAATGATAATGAACTGCCCCATCATCTCCATTCTTTTTGCCACGTTCTTTTTGAAACTCAATGACTGAAAAATATTTGAGGTCAGGAAATCTATATTCAAGACGCATTATAAATTTGTTAAAGTGCTTATTGGCTCTTTCCACATCAAGAATATTCTCTTCAAAAGTCAGTGTTACAAATTTTATTAAATCAGGATTTGAATTTATGCCACGTCTAATTTGTGTGCGAGTTCTCGACATGGAATCTTTGCGTTTCACTCTTTTCTTATATTCAGCTACAACTATTTCAACCTCGGTTTTGATAATGTCATCAATAATCATTTGCTGGTGTTCAACTTCAATTTTTTCTTTTTTCTTACGCTTAAAATCCCTCTTCAAGCTTTTTTCATACTTGTAGTGTTCCCAATGTATGCCTGATATGATTAATTTTTGATGATAATACATAAATGCTGTTCTGTTTAAATGTGTTTATAATCGAGTTAAGTAATGCGGGAACATTGCCCCGCCCCTATCGGTGCGGATGCAATCATTCCCGCATTGATTTAAAACTGAAATATAAATTGGACATCAAAAAACCGCATAATAAGTTATGCAGTTAATACTAGACTATTTAATTTTTCTCGTATAAGGCAGATTAGGAATCCTTATTTGCCGAGTTATTTTTTGCTTTTGCTTTCAGTCTTTTTATAGTTCTAGATACCTCTGGATATGATATTGGATTATCCTTAAATTTTGGGTCAGAATTTATTATTTTCATTATGTCCATTGATTTGAATTTTTGATTACTCAAGCTCAACATCCTCAAATCACGCTCTAAATTTTTGCTTATTTTTTTTCCACCAGTTTTTTTGTTGGAACATTTTTTTATCTCAGGCCAATACTGATTAATATCATCCAGTGAAGTATCTACATGCATAGTAAAAGTCACATAGTCATTACTTTTTTCTACAACCTTAATTCCAGAACTTTCAAACAAATGTTTCATCATCGCATCCATATCGAATTTAACTTTTTCACCCTGCAACATTTGAGCGAGTTGCTTATTTTCTAAAAAATACCACATCAAATAATCAAAAAGTTTAGTTAGTCCATGTTTTTCAAATATACTCATGCAATCTTTTATCATGTAAAATATCCTTGAGTTTTGCATAAACTCAACTTCTTTCTTGCCGTCTATGCCTGAGTCATCGTCAGCAGGAGGGTTATATTTCTTTGAAAAGTTATCCATTTCCAACTTAAAATCATCGTTTGCCCCAAGCAACAATAATTTACTAACAACCTTTTCTCCAAATGGATATTTCTTTTTAGGTGTTGTCATACAAAAAAACTGATAAATTAAATCAGTTTAGTATAGTACCTATTTACAGTAAAAGTCAATTAATATCAAGAATACGAATTTTTTTTAAGACTTCTTATTTATAAGCTCAAATCTTAACCATTGAAATAGAAATTTTCTCTCCATAAAAATAAGTCATCAATTGTTGGACATGCTTGCTGTCGCTTGTGGTATTAAAATTTAATGAAAATAAATTACTAAGTTTGATATTAATTTCTACATGTTTGGTCAAATAGTCCTTTAGTTTTTTGGCGACTAGTTCTCCTTGACTGACGACATGAATATGTTTTGGCAAAATTTGTGCTATTTCTTCTTCAATTAAGGCATAGTGTGTACAGCCAAGCACTACAGTATCAATCAGATTATTTTTAGATATCAATTCTTCAACAACACTATTGATTTCAGTCAGCATTTCGACTTTATTATTTAATTCAATTAAGTTCGCTAAATTGCCACCAGATTGTGAAAATATTTTAATATGCGGATTTTGTTTTTTCATCTCTGCCTCATAAATTCTTGATTCAATTGTTGCCTTAGTTGCTAAAATTCCAATATGTCCTGTTTTGCTATACTTTTCAATTTCTTCAACTGTTGGAATAATAATACCCAATACTCTTTTATCAGGATATCTGACAGGCAAAACTTCTCGTTGAATTTTACGTAAAGCATTAGCTGAGGCGGTATTGCAGGCTAAAACTACAATTTCAGCTCCATTCCTAAACAGCCACTCCACACCAGCAAGTGTTAGATTAAATATTTTATCTTGGGATTTATTACCGTAGGGCGTATTTTGATTATCGCCAAGATAAATATATTCATAGCAAGGCATTAGTTTGACTACCTCTTTTAAAATAGTCAGTCCTCCAAGTCCTGAATCAAATATTCCAATTTTGCCTGTTCGCTTAATCATAAAATAAAAGTTTTTATGGTGCTAACAAAAAAAATAACACTATACCCCTAAATTAATTAATCTCTTTTTTGAGTTTCTCTTAATAATCTGAAACATTACCAAATAAATGGCAGAAATTGCATATGAAATAATAGTCCCATAATATATACCTACAATCGGATATGTTATTGATACTGACAAAGCATAAAATAATGAACAAAAAATGCCTACTGGAAAGTTTTTGATAATTGTATGGACATGTTCCGTATCATATGTTAAATGAATAATCAACATTAGTGGAAACAACGTTGTTGGAAATGCGGAAAACAAGCCTGACCATGTTGGACCGACAATTTTAGCTATACCAGTAATCAGCAATAGCACTGAAGCTCCACAAATCCCTCTTACAAAAATAATCTTGTGATTTAATTTAACCTTGTTTTTTATTTTAATATTTTGAATTGATTTGAAAATATAAATAAATGATAGCGTTGAAATCAGCGAAATTAATACTGCTATAACCTTATTAAGATTGATAAAATGCAATATCCAAATAGCAACAAAATATCCAAGTGTAGCTATGAGTGAGCTTAACAAAATATTAAATCTTAATGATGCTTTGTAATAAAAATAAACAAAAACTTGAGTAGCAACCAATCCAATCATTGTATACAGAGCACTATGTGATGCAAATTCTGGATTTATTTCATATCCGAAAAAGAAAAATGAAATCGCAGTCACAGTTGGAAAACCCACTAAGATTCCCGCAACACGAGGACTCATATGCTCAGCAATAATTGATAATCCAACCACTGACACAAGACCAATTATAAGTTTTATAAAAAATAATACTATCATCTTTTTTCTTTTAAGACCAATAAAAATACCCTCACTGTCTGATTAAATTCACTAGGCCTTACATTTAAAGCTTTTATCTTGTTGACTAGTCATCATGTGAGGTAATTATATCATGCAGAAATAAGCAGGTCTACGGATATCAAATCTACCTCACCCGTCAAGGTCGCTCGGCTTCGCTCTCTTGACTGCCTCGGAACGATTTGAGAATGCGCCTGTAAGCAAAAAATGGAATTTTTTGCACACCTACACACTGCGGGAGTTAATAATTTTCCCTTGCAGGTCACGGGCTGTAATTATTCTGCCATATTGAGGAGGTGGAAGTTTTATTACAAATTCAAACGGTATTAGCTTCTCAGAATTATTTTCAAGATGTCTGGTTGTGTTCACTCCATACCAATTTGTAAACTCATAGAATATTCGAAAAGTAAAAAATTATACACATTATGAACGCTGGAACATTATAACGTTTGTAATGCTCATAATGTAAAGCGTAACGCAAATAAAACAATTAGGCAACTAAAAACGCCTTTACTT
>CAILTR010000004.1 GCA_903837175.1 uncultured bacterium | reverse complement strand
GTTCTAGGTCGGAAAAATTGCGCCTCTGCAAAACCAATCCCACAAAAAAAGGCTTTATTTTCGCGCTTTTCCTCTTTGCAGGTGAATTGCTCTGTATCTTTTGAAGAAACAAAGACGCCCACATCATCGCAACATTTCAAGTGGTGTGTTCGCTCGTCCCTCGCTCCCTTTTGCATTTTTGCATTTTTGTTTTTGCCGATCAAAATGAGTTAATTTTTGGAAAGTTGCTTTTTTTTTCCGCCCTTTGTGGCGGTTAAAAAAAAAGCTACTTTTCAAAACTCCCTTTTGTTTTTCCATAAAAAAAAAGCTATTCGGTAACGTAGTCGTAAAAAATTTATGACTAGGCGAATTGCTTTTTTTTAATCCGTTGGAAGATTATTTTCATTTTACATCAAAAAGAAAATTTGTCAAGTTCTTAGGGTTGATAATATCCTAAAATTTTCAAATTCTTTTCTGTGTCGTGTCGTTCTGTTATTTTTCCAAATTTAAAATTTGCTTCCGTTATTGTGATGTGCCATTTTCCCACTTTTTCAACATATGCAACATGACCCCACGGCATGCCTACGTTTATTATCGCAATATCTCCATGTTGTGGCTTGTGTGTATTTATTATTTTTCTTTTGTCTTTAATGTTCCATAGTCCAAAAGGTAAAGATTTCACAAGTGAGCGAGCAAATAAAACGCAATTCCAGCGGTTTTTGTCTGTGTTATTTATTGTCAAAATGTAGGGATTACTCATCTTTTTTTGTATTTGAAAAATTTGAACGACCTCCGAAGTATAGACCTATTATGCCACTCCAAGTTACTACAATATACTCTGGCAGTTGAATTGAAAAAAAAATTGTCGTAAAAATAAAGGTTGTTGTAATAATTGCCAAAATTGCCCTAATACTTCCCTTTGGTAAAAATAGCGGTTCATTTTTCATAATTTTCAAAAAAAAAAAAAAATTTGCCAAATTCAAATACTCTCTCTTTCTCTCTCTATATTAAGTTAGATTACTGTATTATTCTAATGCATTTAATGCAATGCGTTACCCGTTGTAGGCACGCGCCGACTTCCGCTAAAGGTTTTTTTTAGAAAACCCTTACGGTCGTCGTGCGTCCTATCTCGAATAGTGGTGTTTTTGCGTCACCCGCCCACGATTTTCAGCTGTGGGAGCCGAGAAGGCCGAAGCGATAACTTACCACATAACAATCTTGAAAATTGTTAGCGCGTGAGCAGGGGAAGTCGGCAAGCCTGTCACTGTTTATAGACGCAAATCACTTTTACACTTCCAACGTCTGTTTAGTCACTTTCTTTTTTTCAATATTTATATTATAATCATGATATAAATTTAATGCAAATGTTAATATGTGCATAACCTGTGTATAACTTCAAATCATATGGCAAAGACTGGATACATTGACCTTACAACAGCAGAAGAAAAACTATTTTATTCTGTTTTGCGTCCTGCTGATCGTTTCATTTCTGCGCGTGTTACTCGCAAAGTAACTTTATTAAGTGCAAGAAGAAAAAAGGGAGTTTCTCAAAAATCGCTTTTGCCCGCTTGTTCTCTTGCTTGGTCGCAACTCACAACAGAGGAAAAAAATTCATTTTCCCTTGCTGGCTCATATTGCAATCTTAACGGGTGGCGATTGTTTGTGCGCGAATATTCATATAGGGTTATAAACAATTTGCCCCTTGTTTGGTTGCCGAGCATTTATCATCAAGGATTATGCGGAGAGCTTAAAATTGAAAATCCAGCTAGTGAAATAAAAATAATTCAGCCGCACCCTTTTGAGTATTATATTTCAAAAAAAATCACTGGTACAAAATCAAGTTATGCACCTTTCGTAGTGACTGAAAGATTAGTTTTGCCTTTGCAAATTGGTTTGACGTATTATTCTGATCTTGTGCCGATTGTTGGATTTTCTGCTGTTGTTGGTGTTTCTCTTGTTGGTGTTGCTGTTTGTGGTGATGTTGATTCAGAAGATTATCCATTTGCTAAATTTTATGCGATTGTTCGTCGTTTATATCAAGGGCGAAACATTGACACACTTCTTGAAATTAACCTTTTTATGTTTACGGATTGGAACATAGCAACAGCGGAGCTTTCAAATGTTTTGGGTCAATATACTTCTTATAGCTTATATTTTCATTTGTATAATTTGACGGGTACAGTAGTATTTGATAATGTAAAGGCAATCCACACAAGCCAAAACTGGGTTCGTGACGCAACCTGTCAAGATATTCATCAAGATTTTACACGCGCATTTTATCAAGTGCCAGCTCATTGGTCAGCGTTGGAAATTCCCGAAGGTTCATTTTTTGAAAGTGTTTATTCTATAATATAAAATAAAAATATGTCAAATTATCCTAATTCAATTTATAGCGGGCGAGTTATGACAAATCGCGACGGAGTTTCTTTTGATTCAGCAAAAACAAAAGTTATTTTCGCCGAAGATTTCAATGACAAAAAAGTTGAAATAACAGCTATTGAAAATGAGCTTGGAGTAAATGCGAAGGGTTCATATGCTAATGTAAAAGCGTGGCTCACTGCGTTGAGTAGTTCTATTTCATTATTAGCTCCCTATCCTGTTGGGTCTATTTATATATCTGTCGCTTCAACTTCGCCCGCTACTTTGTTTGGTGGTACTTGGGTTGCTTTTGGTGCGGGGCGTGTTCTTGTCGGAATTAATTCGGGCGACGCTGATTTTGATACAGTCGAGGAAACACGTGGAGAAAAAACTCATACTTTGACTGCTGCGGAACAAGCTTCTATGCCTGTTAAACTTAACGATTTTCTCAATATTAATACTAATGGTTCTTTTGGTGGATATGATGTACAGCCTGCTAGCGTAAATCATGGTACGTTTAGAGTTAACGCTATTGGTGGGGGTGGCTCTCATAATAATATACAACCATCAATTGTTGTCTATATGTGGAAAAGAACAGCCTAAAAAAAAAATGCAAGAAACAACGCCAACAATTTTTTTTCCTTATCTCGTCGCTTTTGTTGGCGTTGTTTCTGGTGTTGTTTGGAATTTGCACGATAGACGAATAGTGAAGATTGAAGAAGAACAAGAAAAATGTCCATATAATAAAGTTGCGCAAGATATGGCACAAGTAAAAACTGATATTGAGTGGATTAAAAAATATCTAAAGCAAAACTAATTATGACTGAAATTTGGGGCGATTTGCCCGAATCACAAATTAGCAATCGAACAGTTGCGCAGGCTATAGCCGATTATGTCAATGATCATCTAAATGATCCTGACGCTCACCTTGAAATTGGGCAATCTTTGCAATCTCATAAAGCAAGCGAAATAATTGATCATATTGCTGGCAGCGTTGTGCGCGACAAACTCGGCTTTGATAGATTTCAAATTGATGAACATTTTTCAACGATTGACGCGTGGGAACAATCGGCGGGTGTGTCGATTCCTACAATTTCAGAAATGACACTTACGACAACAAGTGTTATAAATAACGTACAATATGCTAGCATTAATGCAGGAGATTCACAAGTTGACGCAGCTAATATTTCACAAAATCCAATTTGTGAAACTCGTGTGTCAATTTCAAACATAACAAATCAGCAAATATATATTTGCCAAGGTTTTCCAAGTGATGGGAATGGTTTTGGTTTTAAAATTGTAAATTCAACGGTGTATGCTTTTTGGATTGATTCTGATGAAGTTGAACATATACAATCTGTATATACCAATGCAGCTTATTCTTTCAATCGTTATCGCTGGGAACTTGTTTACGGATATACCTTGAAATTTTATATCAATGGCGCGCTTGTTCATACTGTTATAAGTCCAAATTTAAATACTACTTCCAAATTCATCACCTATCAAATAAAAGCAACTTCTGCTTTTTGGCGCAGTATGTCAGTGCAGACCTTGCACTTTGACGCTGATTATTCAAATTAAAAAAATTTATGCAAAAAATAATAATTGGGCGAGAATATCCCGAAACAATAATAGAATTAGTCAAACAAGCTCAACATTCAATCAAAGTGTTAATTTATGACTGGCGTTGGTATTCTCATGATCCACATTCCAAAGTACAAAAATTTAACAATGAAATTCTTTATGCTATTCGTAGAGGTGTCAAAGTTTCTGCTGTTGTAAATTCGCGGATTATTTCTGATATTTTAAAATCAAATGGCGTTGATGTTGTTGTTTGCGATTCATCAAAAGTAATGCATATAAAAATGTGCGTTTTCGATTCGTCTTTTGTTATTCTAGGTTCTCACAATTTAACAATGAACGCTTTCGAAATCAATCATGAAATGTCAATTTTAACAGATGATCAAGATTCAATCAAAAAATGCGAACTTTTTTTTGATTGCATAAAAAAATAAAATGCCTTTTTTATCTTCACCAAATGCCCTCTTTTCTTTTTCTGCAAAAAAACGGCTTGGCTTGCCTAATTTGTGCGGTTGGGCTTTTTGTAGTTGGTCCGAGTGTGGAGATGACAACGAATTTGCAGGTGTTTACCAACAAAGAAGAAGCAGAAATTGGGACGGTGTTGACGGTTTCATAATTGGAAAAGAGCCAAAAAACTTTTTTCAAATGCCAGCATGGCCAACAAATACAATCACACCAGCGCGCACAATCGTGCGAAACAAATTCCGCAATGGTGTCAATTCTTGGAAGTTATTGACAAATGAGCAGAAAAAGTCTTATAATGAACGTGCAGACAAAAAAGGACGAAAAGGTTTTTGTTTGTATCAATCCGAATTTTTGAAATCTTAAAATAAAAAGGTCGATTCAAAATTAATTAATTCACAAAAATTTTAAAAAAAAAATATTATGGCAAAAGTAACTGGTCCTTTGATGTCAATGTCAGCAAGTGGACAAGTCGGAAAAGGAATCGTTTTCTCAATTTGGAAAGGTAACGCATATGTAAGACGTTATTTAAAACCTATGAACCCGCAAACAGCTGGACAAGGTGATCAAAGAATCGTCGTCGGTGGTGCTGGTCGTGTTTCTGGAAAAGTTGCAGTAGGTTCTGATGTTTCTAATCAACTTATAACTCTTGGAGTTGTTCCTAGTGGACAATCTAAGCAATCATATTTGGTTAAATATATCATCAGTCATTTGCTACCAACTTCAAGTTCATATACTTCACTTCTAGCAGAATTTACAGGTCATACTGGTAAACTTGATTTTATCGCATCAGCTGTCAATCTTGGTGTTGCTGATTTTGATCTAGCTTATGCAACTGTTGCCCCTTTCTCTGGTGGTTTTCAGGTTTATGTTTTGGCAAAAGCCTTGATAGCAATTGGTTTGACTGGCGCTCCGTTCACAACTGCTCTTGCAAGTTGGGACGAAACCGAATTAGCTTTGCTTGAAGCTGCTTTGGTGATCTAAACGCATTTCAAAAAAAACACTCTTTTCACCCGAACGGGTGTTTTTTTTATGTTCGTTTGACATGCTGGGGGTGGTGGTGTATATTTCAAATATAACTTTTAAAAAATAAAAAAAATGAGCAGAAAAAAACTTGTTTATGTTCTCGAAAAGCAAGACACATCAACTCGAGTTTTGCGCTGGAATTTGTGCCAGAAAATAATTGCAAAAATCTTTCACAGCGACATTGCAACGGCGGATCTTTTGAAAGTTGCCGACGAGCCACCAACTGCAAAATCGCTGGGATTTGTTACGAGGAGGATTGACATAAGCAAATTTTGATCGGCATTTGTGTTGGGGGTTTGGGGGCGAAGCCAACCAATGGGGTGCAGGGGCAAAGCCCTTGCGTGTGCCAGAAAAGCCTTCATTTTCAAAAAGTTTCTCAAAAAACTTTTTGACCCGAAGGGCTGGCACAAAGAGAAACTTTTTTTTGAAGGAGAAAACAAGGCACCAAAGCCTTGTTTTCGACCTCCAAAAAAGTTCAACATTGCGGGGGGGTTTGGGGGGAACACAAAGTCCAGGGTTTCCCTGGTCTTTGGGTCCCTCCAAATTGAAAAAAAAGCAGAAAACGACAAAGCAAAAATGCCACATTTGCGCCAAGCCTGATGGCTTGGAAGCGCAAATGTGAGCATTTTTTGTTTTGTTGTTCTGCTTTTTTTGAACTCCTTTTTTGTATTCCGCATTTTCTCCCCCTTGGGGGTTGGGGGGGTTCAAAAGTGCATTTCGCATTTCGGCAAAAAGAAAAATTCAAAATGCAAAAGGGAGCGAGGGACGAGCGAACACACCGCTTGAAATGTTGCGATGATGTGGGCGTCTTTGTTTCTTCAAAAGATACAGAGCAATTCACCTGCAAAGAGGAAAAGCGCGAAAATAAAGCCTTTTTTTGTGGGATTGGTTTTGCAGAGGCGCAATTTTTCCGACCTAGAAC
>CAILTR010000003.1 GCA_903837175.1 uncultured bacterium | reverse complement strand
ATTTAAGCGCTCTTTTCCTTTATGCCAGCGAATTTAATCCTTCTTTATTATGATTATATTCTAGCATAATTTAGATAACTAGCCCAATAAATAAAATAGTCTGAAAAAGTTTACTTTTTCAGACTATTTTAAAACCACAAAGAAAATGTGTCATAACTCCACGGCCGTGGTTTGGTGACACATTTTTTCTATAGGTCAGTTTAGTTCAGGACGGTGCTTGGTGGAGTTTTACATAGACAGCTAAATTACAAGGGGCATTAATTTTATCGTTTTAGAAAAAAGTTGAAAATCCCATTTTAAAAACTACAAAGCCCAACCAATAGACACCCTGAACATTAAAAACTTTTTAACGTTACGAACGTTATAAACTACACGTCCAAATTCTTCACGCTCTTGGCGTGGGTCTGGATAAAACGACGACGAGGTTCGACGTCAGAGCCCATTAAAATATCAAAGATACGATCTGCTTCCTGCGCATCCTCAATTTCAACCCGAAACATCAAACGCGTTTCTGGATTCATCGTAGTATCCCACAGTTGTTGCGGATTCATTTCTCCAAGACCTTTATAGCGTTGAATCGTCACGCCCGCAATTTTTTCAACATCGCCACCCGCTTCTTCAATATCGCCCTGGGTTAGAGCATACTCCGCCAATTCTTCAGCGGTGGCCGTCACAATCGAAACCGGCTCCACCTTTGCGGCTTTCGCACTTTTTTTCTCGGCGGTTTTTTCGAGCGATTTTAACCTAAATTCTTCGACGATTTTATCTTTTTCTTCATCATTATAAACCCAACGAATATCTTTACCTTTCTGAATTCGATACAGCGGTGGCACGGCAATAAAAATGTTGCCATTCGTAATTAGCTCTTCGAAATAGCGATAGAAGAAAGTCAAAAGTAGTACCCGAATATGCGAACCATCGACGTCGGCATCGGCCATAATAATAATCTTGCCATAACGCAAACGACTAGCGTCAAAAGTTTCGCCAATCCCAGTTCCCAGCGCAATAATAATTGGTTTAAGCGTATCAGATTTAACAACTTTATCTAAACTAGTTTTTTCCACGTTTACTAATTTTCCGCGCAGCGGTAAGATCGCTTGAAACATTCGATTTCGGCCTTGTTTAGCGGAGCCTCCAGCTGAGTCTCCCTCTACGATATATAGTTCCGAAATAGTTACGTCCTTTGTAGAGCAGTCTGCAAGCTTCCCTGGTAAGGTCATTCCTTCTAACGCTCCTTTACGCAGCACCGCATCCTTAGCGGCCCGCGCCGCAATTCTAGCTCGCACAGTTAGCAAGCATTTATCGATCATCAAGCGCGCATTACTTGGATTTTTTTCTAAAAATTCTACTAACCCCTCGGAAGTTACGCTCGAAACAATCCCGCGCACTTCAGCGTTACCTAACTTTGATTTCGTTTGACCTTCGAACTGCGGATTACGTAATTTAACACTAACGACCGCCGTCAAACCTTCTTTTAAATCCTCGCTCGTCATCCCCCCATCTTTTTCCTTAATTAAATTATTTTTCTTGGCGTAATCATTCAGCACTCTCGTCAGGGCCATCTTAAAACCCGTCACATGCATTCCACCCTCTGGGGTAAAAATATTATTAGCAAAAGAATATAAATGCTCTTTATAGCCGTCTGTATATTGCAGCGAAATTTCGACGGCCACATCCTCGACCGTTTTTTCGACGTACACGGGAATATCGTTTTTAACGGCCTTTCCGCGATTTAAAAATTTTACAAAAGACACAATTCCGCCATCGAAGAAAAAGCCGTGCTTGCGAACTTTATATTCCTCCTCAATCGTTAGCGCGTCGCGTCGATCTTCAACGACGATTTTTACGCCCTTAGTTAAATAAGCTTGCTGACGAACATAATCTAAAACTTTCGTCCAACTATATTTAATTTCTGGAAAAATTTCGCTATCCGCCTGAAAAGTAATTGTCGTGCCCGTGCGATCTGATTTCCCAACCGCTTTAACGTTGCCTTGCGAAATTCCTTTTTTAAATTCTTGAACCCAAAGTTTTCCTTCGCGACAAACTTCTACTTTCGTCCAAGCCGAAAGTGCGTTCACGACGGAAACGCCCACCCCATGGAGTCCGCCCGAAATTTTGTAACCATCACCTCCAAATTTTCCGCCCGCATGCAGGACCGTTAGCACAGTTTCCAAAGTTGATTTCTTGGTTTGCGGATGAATTTCTACGGGAATTCCGCGCCCATAGTCGCGCACAGAAATAATATTATTTGGCAGGAGTTGAACTAAAATATCGTCCCCATACCCAGCCATCGCTTCATCGATCGAATTATTAATAACTTCCCAAATTAAATGATGCAAGCCTTCCGTCGAAGTTCCGCCGATGTACATCCCAGGACGCTTCCGAACTGGATCTAGCCCCTCTAAGACTTGAATTGATTTTGCACCATAATCTGATTTTGCCACTTTGTCTTTTGCCATAATATTATTTTTAATTTCCAATTTAAACTAATTACATTTTCTTAATTAATAAATATTTCTATTCAAAACACAATTGCTAAGATACAAACATCAAGATACAAATCACAAACAAATTTCAAATTCCAATATTCAAAAATGCAAAAGGTTTGAATGTTTGAGTTTTGATTATTGAATTTTGTTTGCCTGCCTGCCGGCTTGTCTGCCGACCTGTCTGCCGATAGGCAGGTAGGCAGGTAGGCAGGTAGGCAGGGTTATTGTATCTTGTATCTTGGTTATTTTAAAATTATCTCCCTAAAAACCCCAACCTCCCCAATCGCCCTAACTCCCCTTCCGAGTCAGAAAATAAAGTTCGACAAGGAATATTCCCGCCACACTCAGCGCACTGTCCCACCACGTTAGCATTCGATTTTGTTGCAAGACCAAAAGTAAAATAGTTAAAATCGCCAACAAGGTGCCTTGTCTGAAACTAATATTTACGTAAGCTAGCGCTAAGTCTTCGTCCTTTTGAAACTTGCCCCAAATCCAAGTCAACATCAACACAAAAGTACTCGCTAAGAAAAACAGCGCGCTGATATAGAAAAGAACCAAACCCGAAATCCCAGCGTTTTCTGGATCAATCCGCAGAAAAACTAAGACCCAAGCAGTCAACGAGACCACCCAACTAATTCTCATGCCCCAAAGATAGGCTTTCAGTGTCATTACTTTTTAGGACTATTAAATTAACCCGATTACGGCTCCTAAACTAAGCTCCGTTCCAATAATGCAACAACCTTAATTTATTTAATTTCACATTATTTCCACTTTTTAGTACTTATCTATTGTAGCGGAAAAACCCTCTAAAGGCAAGCGAAAATGCATTTTCTTAGCCTTAAATTGACATAATTTAAAAAACCCGTATAATAAGGAATGTTATCGTGATTTGCGTTATCAGGTAGCATTTGCGTTCAAAGCAATTTTACGTAGCGTGCTACGTGCTTGCGAAGCAATTTTACGTAGCGGGATGGAGCAGTCTGGCAGCTCGCGTGGCTCATAACCACGAGGTCGTAGGTTCGAATCCTACTCCCGCAACAGGCAAATAAGTTTGAAATTACAAAAAAACAGATTTTAAATTCCAATTTTTATCATTTTGGTATTTGTTATTTGATGTTTGTAATTTCTGCTATGGGCAGGGCAGGGTAGCTCAGTTGGTTAGAGCACAGCCTTCATAAGGCTGGGGTCGCGAGTCCGAGTCTCGCCCCTGCTACTTGGAAAATTTAAAATTTAAAAATCAAAGTGTAAAATTAATGAGTCACTTTGTGACAACTTCCAAAATTTTTCATTTTGAGATTTGCATTTTAATTTATTTATGGGGGCGTAGCTCAGTTGGTTAGAGCGACTGCCTGTCACGCAGTAGGTCACCGGTTCGAGTCCGGCCGTCCCCGCATAATAAAAAAGTATTCATTCGAGCTGAATACTTTTTTTATTTTCCCCAACCTCCCCAGCGCCCTAATTCCCCCAATATCCCCTATAAAAAGTCTAAATATTTCAAAAAGTTTTCATAAACTGCTAATGCTTCTTTAGCCGTCTGGTGGTCAACCTCGAAATCAGCCTCATGGACAATCCGATTGCGAAGTTTATGCACCTCAGTTAGCGTCTCGCGATGCTCATCTAGATGAAACTGCCCGACTTGCTCTAATTTCTGCGTCATATTTTCACCCCTGTAACCAACCCCACTTAAAAATTCTTCCGCCAAGGCATCAGCTTCAATAATCGCAACCTTATATTGAGAAGCATTTTTACTTTCAAGCCTGGCTTTGATAGCACTCCAGCGTTTGAGTAATTTCTTTTTTGAAACCACTGGAACATCTGCGCCTTTCAACCCCACGCGATATTTAGCTGAAACCCCTTTTAAAATCAGGAGTAAGGTTATATCTATTAAAAGAACCGCTAAATAAATTCCGGCCAAAATCTTAAGGCCCAAGAAAAACGACGAGTGATAAAACGCCTTAAATGAGGTAGCGAAAACTTCAATTAACATGGTGATGTCGTATTCCACGAATTTGAAAAATTTCGAATTATGAATTTTGAATTTCGAATGAAATTCGAATGTTTCAATATTTTAATGTTTTAAAAAATTAATTCATTAAAAATTGATTCAAAATTAAAAATTAAAAATTAAAAATTAATTGTAAATTGAAAATTGTAAATTGAAAATTATTTACTCCCTGTTTCTCTCAAACGCATCCGCTGCATTTAAAATTCCTTCTTCATCAAACCATTTCCCAATCAGTTGTCCGCCAATTGGCAGCTTCTTACCTTCGATTTCTAAAAAGCCAATCGGAAAAGAAATTGCTGGCACCCCAGCTAAATTTACGGAAATTGTAAAAATATCCGAAAGGTACATCTTAAGCGGATCAGTTGTTTTTTCGCCAAATTTAAAGGCTACCTCTGGACAAGTTGGGCAGTAGATTAAATCGACTTTCTCATAAGCTTTTTCAAAATCACGCCGAATCAGGGCGCGGACTTTCTGCGCTTTTAGATAATAAGCGTCATAATAACCAGCGCTTAAGGCGTAAGTCCCAAGCATAATTCGGCGCTTAACTTCGTCGCCAAAACCGATTTTGCGCGTATCTAAATAAGTTTCTAAAAGATTTTTCGGTAATTCATTGTCGCTAACGCCAGAATCCAATAGATCATCTGCCCGCATGCCAAACTTAACCCCATCAAACTTAGCTAAATTAGAACTAACTTCGCTCGTCATTAAAATATAATAAACTGGCAAAGCATACTGAGTATGTGGCAAACTAATCGTTTCAATCTTAGCCCCTAGGGCTTTAAATTTTTCCACTGATTTTTCAAAAACTTCTAAAATCTCTCCCTCTAGCTTCTCCACGTATTCTTTTGGCACGCCAATAACTTTTCCAGCAATCTCGCCCGTTAAATAATCTTCAAATTTTTTATCGCTGCTTTTGGCGCTCGTCGCGTCCAGCGGATCTTCTCCTGCAATCGCCGACAGCACAATCGCCGCATCTTCGACGGTTTTAGTAAACGGTCCAATTTGATCTAAGCTTGAAGCCATTGCAATTGCGCCATAGCGCGAAACCCGACCATAAGTAGGCTTAAGTCCCACCACCCCGCAAAAAGAAGCAGGCTGCCGAATTGAACCGCCCGTATCCGTGCCCAACGACCACACCGCCTCACCGCCAGCTACCGCCGCTGCGCTCCCACCTGAAGAACCGCCGGGTACTCTTGAAAGATCAATTGGATTTCTGGTTAATTGATAAGCGCTATTTTCTGTCGACGAACCCATTGCAAATTCGTCTTGATTAGTTTTGCCTAAAATTATTGCGCCACCTTCTTTTAGTTTTTTAATTACGGTCGCATCATAAGGCGCCAGATAATTATCTAAAATTTTTGAACCAGCTGTCGTCCGATATCCTTCGACGCAAAGCATATCCTTAATCGCCCCCGGAATTCCTTCCAGCATACCAATCTCCTGCCCGCGCGCAATTTTCTCGTCCACCAACTGCGCCTGCTCCAGCGCTAACTCCTTTGTCAACGTCAGATAAGCCCCAATTTCACCATCCTTTTTTAAAATCACGTCAAAATAATCCTGCGTAAGTTGGGTTGCAGTGATTTCTTTGTTGATTAATTTTTGATGAAGCTCCTTAATCATTATAGAATAAAATTTTGAATTTCCAATTTTGAATTTTAAATGAATTTTTAATGTCTTAATTTTTAAAACATTAATTCATTCAGATTTGATTCAAAATTCAAAATTAATAATTTAATTTCATAAAACCGACTTAACCTTTATATACCCTTCCCTTTCTTCCGGTATATTCCTCAGCATCGCTTGTTTCCCAAGATCTCCGAAATCAACTTGCTTGTCGCTGCGAAAAGTATTCGTCATCCCGGTAATATGCCCGATCGGCTCAATCCCCGTCACGTCGACTTCGTCTAATTTTTTAAAATAATCCAAAATTCCCGACAGGTCATGTTGGTATTTTTCAACGTCTTTTTCAGCAAGGCCAATCCTCGCCAAGGTTGCAATATTTTCAATTTCTGCTCGTGATAACATATCTTAAGAAATTTTCAATTTACAATTTCCAATTTACAATCAATTCACAATTTCCAATGTTTTAATTTTGAAAATTGATTATTGAAAATTAAATGCCTGCCTATCGGTAGACAGGAAAATTGATAATTGATCATTGAAAATTATTGATTAATCATCCCTCTGAGCTCTTCTTCTCCAATTACTTTCACTCCCAACTGCTGGGCTTTTTGCAGTTTACTGCCCGCCTCGGTCCCAGCTAAAACGTAGTCGGTATTTTTGCTAACTGAAGCGGAGACACTTCCGCCTGCTTTCCTTATCATATCTTTTGCAACGCCTCTTGTAAAGCCTGCCAAATGCCCCGTCAAAACAAAAGTTAAACCAGCTAGCTTATAGCTTTTAGCTTCACTAGCTTCATTAGCAGAAATAATTTCAACCCCCAAGGTTTCCATTTTTCGCAGGAGGGCTAAATTTTTCTCATCCGCAAACCACCCTGCTAAACTTTCCGCCGATTTTCCCCCAATGCCTTTTACAGCCTCCCACTGTTCCACTGTTATTTTCGGAAAAATTTCCACCACCTCTCCCAAACTTTGAATTCTATTTTCTTTATTCATTAAAGCATTTGATTTTTTTTCATTAATTGAAAATTGAAAATTGAAAATTGAAAATTCCGTATTAATCGCCTTAGCGATTAATACGGCCGTCTCTTCGCCCACATGCCTAATCCCCAACGCGTATAAAAACTTTTCTAAAGTTATTTTTTTGCTTTTTTCAATTGAGCTAACTAATTTCTCCGCTGACCTTTCGGCAAATCTTTCCAATGGTTCCAGGTCGCCGACTTTTAAATCAAAAATATCCGCGAAGTTTGAAATAATTCCCTCGCTCATTAATCGCTCAACGATACTTTCCCCAAAGCCCACAATATTAAAGCCTTTTTTACTGACGAAATGGATAAGCTGACCCATCTCCACGGCAAAGCATTTTGGATTTAAACAATAATGCGCCGCACTAAACTCTAGTGACTGGTAATCAGTAACCAGTAACTTAGAATCGATATCTTCCTTTATTTCCTGATTACTGATTACTAGTGACTGATTACTACCCTTTTTTGTTTTTTGTTTCTTGGCTGCTGTTTCCTGCCTTTCCACTCTCCCGCCACAAATTGGACAAGTTTTTGGCATTTTAAATTGCTGTTCCTTACCAGTTCGCAGGTTCTTTAGCACGCTAACTACCTCTGGAATGACGTCTCCAGCCTTCTGAATGACTACCGTGTCACCAATTCTTACGTCAAGCCTATTTATCTCATCCTCGTTATGAAGGGTTGCGCGGCTCACCAAGGAGCCTGCTACACGCACAGGACGAAGATGGGCAACCGGCGTTAGCGCCCCCGTGCGGCCTACTTGGATATCAATTTTTTCAACCACGGTCGTTACTTGTTGGGCTGGAAATTTATAAGCAATTCCCCACCTTGGGGCTTTACCGGTATAACCTAATTCATCTTGTAATTGCTGAGAATTAATTTTAATCACAATCCCATCAATTTCATAGTCCTGCTGATCTTTTCGAACCGTCCAACTCTCATAGAATTCCTGTACTTCCTTAATCGAACGGCAAAGTTTAAAATGCGGATTAACTTTAAACCCTAATTTTTTTAGCAATTCCAATTCCTCCACCTGCGTCTGAGGAAATTTCCTGGGGACTAAGTCCCCAGCTGGGGACTTAGTCCCCAGGAAATTTTCCTTCCCTATTTCGATTTCCCCAAGCTCCTCGCTCTCGCCTATTACTCCCTTTATCTCCTTGTTTATGCTTATCAATGACTGATGACTAATGACTGATGACTGGATTTTATCTAAATCATAAATAAAACTATCCAATTTCCGCCTCGCCGCAATTTTAGCGTCGAGTTGCCTGATTGAACCAGCCGCCGCGTTTCGGGTATTAGCAAAGACCGCTTCGCCTTTTACTGAGCGCTCGCGATTAATTCTGGCGAGTTCTTTTTTCGAAAGCCAACATTCGCCCACGACCACCGCGTCAATTTTTTCATTCAGCTCCAATGGCACACTTTGAATAGTTTTTAAATTTCCCGTCACCTCCTCGCCAACCGTACCATCACCTCTAGTTGCGCCCGTCTTTAAAATCCCATTTTCATAAGTTAAAATCATTTTCAAACCATCAATTTTAAGCTCACAACAATAGGCTAAATCAATGCCTACTGACTGATGACTGATGACTTTTTCTTTAATACTTGTGGTATTATTTTTAGTAACCAGTAATCGGTCATCAGTAATCTTTGTTTTTTCAATAAGACGAAGCGTTTTCTCTTCCCAAGCTTTTAATTCCTCAAAATTAAAAATATCGTCAAAAGACCACTGCGCCTTCGCGTGGCGAACTTTTTTAAAAGCTTTTAGGGGCTTATCGCCAACGCGCTGAGTTGGCGAAGTCGGCGAAAAAAACGCTGGATATTCTTTTTCCAGCGTCAGTAATTCGTTAAAAAGTCCATCATACGCTTGATCAGAAATTTCCGGCGTATCTAAGACGTAATAAGCATACCGATGGCGATTAATTTCCTGACGAAGTTTTTCTATTCTATTTTGAGTCTCTAACTTATCCATAAAATCAAGCCTGTTTCACCTATTAACCCTAGCACCCTAGCCTACTTACCTTTTAATTTCAAAACCAGATTTAGAGCTCTCCAAAATTCCTCAAAGAAACGGAGGTTTGCATCAATAATGGAGGAGTTGTCTGCCCAGCCTTATTTGCGGAAAGAACTATTCTAACAACACCCAGCGTTGAAGAAACAGAAGGAATTATTGTAAAGAACCCCGCTACATTAACCGCTGGCGAAGTAATATCCTGAGCTGGCTTAAGTGAATTAAAATCACAATTTGCAATTGAAACTGGGCTAGCAGTATTACTATAACGTACTTGGATATTATTTGAAACATTATTATATAAATATACTAAACATTGTCCCTGAGAAAAATCGTATAACTGGATAAAAGATTGTCCCGCTGCAGCCGGGTCTGTCTGAGGACTTACCTGACTAGTTCGAATAGTTTTAGCCATCAGATTCATCGCAAACTGCGCGCTTTCAGTACTTCTTTGAATATTTCTAGTTGTTGCATAATTTTTCAAAAAAGTCATAAAAACTCCCGAAATCATAACTACAACTAAAGTAAATAGCAGCATTGCAATTAAAGTTTCCACTAGCGTAAACCCACTCTTTTTTTGCAAGTAAGTTTTTTTTATTTTCTTTATTTTCTTTTGGAATAACATATTATTTAAAGCTTTACGTTACTTAATAAGAAATAACTGAATCGGCGCTAGCGCAGTGAGTAGCAATGTTGCAAGGCGTAGGAATAGTATCTAACCCATTCCAAGAAACAGTGCTTGTAATGGTTCGCTGCCCGCTACCAGCATCATCCGCCACATCGATGCTTCTAGTAAATTTAGTCGCTGTACCCGTAGCGGTGTGCGAATAAACACCCTGACTATCTGTAAATAACTGTCGATTCGTATCCATATTAGTAAAATTTATCGTGTTAGCTACAGTATCGACCCGATAGTCAGTATCTGTATAACTAGCGCCAGTGACGATTCGCGAATCAAGGTTATCACTTAAATTTCGCACTAACTCAATACCTTCCTGCATAAGCTCGGCGGCGATGATTTGATCTTTCGCCTCAATAGAATTTTTAATATTACGAACCATAATGAACAAAACACTAGTAATGCCCACTGTAAGAACCAGGAGGGCAAATAAAACTTCTACCAAGGTAAAACCTTTTTGCTTTATTTTTTGAATTTTTTTGAACATAAACCCTCTTGCTTAATTAGTTAGTACAACTCATTAATTTACCATTTACAGACAACGATCTTTTTTGGCATAAATATTAGCTTGTCCACCTGAACCACCGCTCACTGAGCCACCAACCGCGATACAAACGTAATAATGTTCCATTCCTGCCGTTAGAGTTATAGAGGTAGGCCTACTCACGTCTCCAAATGGGACGTTAAATTCAGTTGAAGCAGAACTAGCTACTACACTACTGGCACTACCTCTGGCAGTTAGAAAACTAGTCTCAGCTATCGTAACACCGCCCTGGCAAGGATATTCAGCTGAGGCATATTTTTTATTGTTATCGCCAGTTTCAGCTCTTGCACCCGTAAAAAAACCGAAATGACAATTTGCAACTACTCCGCCATTGTTGATATTACCATTAACCGCATCATTTTGAAGTTTTTTAAGTTTAGAAACTAATTGCTCCGCAGCACTTTCTACTTCACTAGCAGTCTTATTCCCATTAACAATTACCGAGATCGCGGCTCCAGTCATAATTAAAACAATTGCCAAGACTATTAAAAGTTCCACCAAAGTAAAGCCGGACTTTTTTAAGAATCTTTTTTTAAATAAAAAATTTTTTTGTTTTTGTTTTTTAGGTAGCATTTTTCTATTTCAACTTTAATTAAATTTAAATCAACTACTAAACCTTAGCAGGCTTAACTAAAAAGTAAAAAGTATGTTTGCAATTGCGGAAAAATCTTCGGAAGGAGCAAGGTCAAAAAAACTCCGCTAATCAAAAAAGGCGCAAACGGAACTTGACTTTTTAAAGTTTTTTTACTAACTACTATCAGCGCAACACTAATTAGGGAGCCAGTTGTAAAAGCTAGCAGAAGCGTCACGAAAATATTTGACCACCCAGCCACTAAGCCAATTAAAAGTCCCAAATAGGCATCGCCATAGCCCATCCAACTTTCTTTTGAGTAAGCTGCCAAGGCGTAAAAAAATCCGCCCGCGATTAAGCCGCCTAAAATTCCTGAGATCGTTTTTAAATTTAAAATTGAACTAGCCACGCTAAAGTTTTGACTATCAGCAAAAATGAAATAAATTAAGCTGACGCCGACGCCTAGCCATAAAACTAACATCGGAATTTCCATGTATTTTAAATCGTAGACGAAAATGACTATTAAAATTGCAAAAATAACTAGATAATAAGCGGTCGCCATCCAGGTTGCTAAATCGTCTACCTTAAAAAAATAATTTCCCAAAAGTGCAAAAACAAGCCCTGTCGCCAATTCTACGGCCGGATATTGCCAAGAAATTTTTTCGCCGCAATCTCGGCATTTCGCACTTAGCAAAATAAAACTCAGTAGTGGCACATTATCAAACCAGCGCACTTGCTTTTTACAATGCGGGCAATGACTGCGCTCCATTAAAGATTCGACCGCATTGAGTCGATACACCACCGCGTTTAAAAAGCTTCCAATAATAAGCCCCAGCAGTAAAAAAATTATCAGCATACTTTTAGTTATTAATTTTAATCAGTCTTATGTGTCCTATATGCCTTAGCCCTATCAGTCTTATGTTTCCTTTGCTTATTGGTCTTGTACACTCTAGCATTTTCCATGTTTTTATTTTACCACACTCATTAAAAAAAACAACTTTTACCAGAGCTCCATCCCAAAGTAAAAAATAAAAAAAGAAGCAATTTTTCAAGTTGCTTCTTTTTAAATATATTTTGTTTTGATAATTAAAGGTATTCAACACCTTTCGCTTAACTTAACAACCAGATGGTATCGTAAGGCCTCCAAATATACGCAATGTCCAAGCCGCGTTGCAAGCTGCAACTGAATGACCCGCAAGCGTTATAGTCATACCAGGATCAGCTGCTGCGCAGTTACCAGCCACTGCATAAGTAGCGGTTGTAACATGCAAATCAGCCACACTCGGTAGATTACCCACTACACCCACAGTACAAGCCTCTGCACCTGCAACAGTATTAAAAGTAGCATTTGTGTCAGAGCAACAAGTTGCTAGAGCACTTTTTAAGCTGTCCAGTGTCTGTTTAGTTGTGGATGCAATAGCCTTGTTCCTTGCTGAACTCGTGCTAACCAAGATAACTCCTGCCAAAATTCCAATAATTGCGATAACAATCAAGAGTTCAATCAATGTAAAACCCTGTCTAGCCGACAGGAGGGCTTTTTGAATTTTCTTCATATTTTTATTAACTGTTAAATTGTTTTCTAACTTAAATTTAATTATCTTCAAGTTAGGGGTAATCTATACAATTTAATCAGGGTTAAATTTTCTTTAAATTTTTAATTAAAAACTCTCTCAATTACATCGACCTTTTTTATGTAATTAAAAATATTTAAAATCTCACTCATCAACATTCTAACATATTTTTTAAATCCTGAAAATATCTCAATCACCTTTCTTGTATTTTGCCTGTCTGTTCGGCCTGCCTGTTCGATAGGTAGGTATTTTGTATCCTATATCTTGTTCCCCGTTCCCTGTTCCACGTTTTACATTCTAAGTACAAGTTCCTGTCGCATAATTACAGGTAATCGTGTTCGTTACGCCATTTATTACTTTTGTCGCGGTAAAAGTATAAGTCAATATTCCAGCATTCGTCGCTGTCGGAGCTGTCGTAGCTGTCATTGCATAGCCAGTTGCGGTTATATTTGGCCAAAGTACAGAATGACTTGCATCATTACAGATCGTACTCGCCGTATTAAAAGCATTAAGCCCAAAACCATCATCCTGGCAAGTTACCAATTCAGGTAAAACACTCGACATGGTCGAAATTGCAGAAGCCCTCTTGGCTTTTTCCACCGCACTAGCAGAACTAACCAACACCACTCCAGCTAAAATGCCAATAATTGCAATTGCAATTAGCAGTTCAATTAAAGTAAATCCTTGTTTTACTTTAAAATAATTCTTATTAATTTTCTTTTTATTTTCTTTTTTCATAAGCTAACAATAACACATTACTTATTAAAATAAAAATGTCTTCTTACTTTTCTAACTACTAATTCCCAATTCCTACTTCTTACTTTCTAGTGACTAGCTACTGACTATCTTACATCATCCCCGACAAATTATAAATCGGCATTAAAATTGCAAAAACTAACCCCGCCACGCCTAAGCCTAAAAAGGAAATCAGAATCGGTTCCATCATCGTTGAGAGATTACGGGTAATGCGATCCGTTTCCTTTCCATAAAAAACGGCGATGTGCATTAAAACTTCATCAATCTTTCCCGAATCTTCCCCGATTTTAATCATCTGAGAAACGATGGGCGGAAAATACGGTGAACGAGCAAAGACGCTACTCATCGTCCCACCCTTTTTTACTTCTTCCGCTGCCCGTAGAATAACTGCCTCATAAGTCGTGCTATTAACAACACTGCTAATAATCGTTAGCGCTCTGACAATTGGAATTCCGCCAGTCAGCAGGACCGCTAAATTTTCGGAAAAACGCGCAATGTAAACGAATTTAAAGACATTGCCTACGACTGGCAGTTTCATTTTAAGCACGTCCCATTCCTTTTTCCCCTCCTCACTTTTAACATAGTAGATAACGCCGACAATAATTGCAACTAAGAAAATTAAAACTACCCACCAATATTGACTCATAAAAGCCCCTGCCACCATTAACGCTTTCGTATACCAAGGCAGTTCAACTTTCATATCCTTAAAAACCGCAGTTAACTTTGGCAAGACGACTGTAAAAACTATAAAACCAATAATAACCGAGGCTGATAAAACAAACCCGGGATAAAAGAGTGCTCCCCTAATTTTTGAATTTAGCTCATAATTTTTTTCGGCGTTATCCGCTAAAAACATGATTGAGCGCTCCAGATTTCCCGAGAGCTCACCAGCTCTAACCATACTAACAGCCAATGATTCAAAAACACTCGGGTTTTTCGCCATTGCTTCGGAAAAAGGCATCCCATCTTCTAAGTCGTCTACCATTCCCCAGATTACCGTCCGCAGATAAATATTTTCGGTTTGGTCTGCTACCGCACGCATCGAAGTAATAATCGAAACTTTCGCTCCAATCAACGTCGCCATTTGCCGGTAGAAAACGGAAACTTCCCTTAAACTTATCCCCTCCCAAAGATGCTGAATGGCTTTTAGCAATTCTGGGACTTCTTTTTCTTCTTCGATTAAAATCGGCACCATGCCTTTACTTTGAAGCATCACGGCAGCTGCCTCTTTACTTGTCGCTTCGATATGCCCCTGTCGCATATCTCCGAGCGTATTTTTTGCTTGAAAAGAAAATTTCATAAGCGTTAGATATTGTTACTTTTTTAATTTTAATTTAAGTTATTCATTTCTACTAATTAACATCTGCAAATACTCCCGATTATTAGAATAAAGGAAAGCATCATCTGTCGTCACTTCGCCTTTCTGGACTAAATCTGCCAGCGACTTATCTAGCGACATCATCCCATCGCGCAAACTAGTTTCAACTACTGAATCTATTTGATAAGTTTTATTTTCGCGAATTAAATTTTCAATTGCGTGATTATTAATCATAATTTCCAGCGCCGGTACTCGCCCGCCACCAACCTTCGGTAGCAATCGTTGGGAAATAACCCCCAGTAGTACACTGGCTAGTTGAGACCTAACTTGATTTTGTTGATGGGCTGGGAAAACGTCTACGATACGATCAATCGTTTGAGCTGTATCGTTAGTATGCAAAGTGGCTAAAATTAAATGCCCAGTTTCGGCCGCAGTCATCGCTGTGCTAATTGTATCCAAATCGCGAAGCTCACCAATTAAAACGACGTTAGCATCTTCACGAAAAACGCTTCGCAGTCCTTCTTGAAAAGATTTCGTATCTCGCCCAACTTCCCGTTGATTAATAATACAACGATCCTGTTCGTAAACATATTCAATCGGATCTTCAATTGTAATAATGTGCTTTTCCTGATTATGGTTAATAAAATCAATTAAAGCTGAAAGCGTCGTTGACTTTCCATGTCCAACTGGCCCAGTAATTAATAACAATCCCTGCGTCTCGCGGGTAAAATCATAAAGCGCCAACGGCAAATTTAGTTCCTCTAAAGTTTTAAGCCTGCCGGAAACTAAGCGCATCGCCACACTCAAATTACCCTTTTGATAAAAAATATTCGTTCGAAAGCGAGCTTTTTCCTCGAAATTATAAGAAAAATCCACCTGTCCATCAACAACTAGTCTTTTTTTATTCTCAGCTGTCATCATTGCATCACTAAGCGTCTGAGTATCATCCGCTGATAAAATGTTCTCTTGAGTCAAAGGATAAAGCTTCCCGTCCAAACGAATAGTGGGGTAACGACCCACAACCAAATGCAAATCAGAAGCATTTTGTTGAGCTACTAATCTTAAAAGTTTTTTGATACGCTGTTCACTGTTTAAGGTTGCCATTTTTTTTATTTTTATTTAAATCACCTCCCTATATTATACCAAAAAATTAAATCTTCAGCAAAGTTTTAACCCGATTAACGACCTCTGAGGGGGTAAAATTTGATTTAATCAAATAATCATTAACGCCTAGCGCTTGCCCTTCTTCAATATTTTCCTTTTCTGAGATATTTGTCAGCATCATAATAGGAATGTTCTTTAACGCTTCCTGCGCCTTAATTGCCCGCAAAGCCTCCATCCCATTCATGTATGGCATCATCACATCTAGCAGAATAGCATCCGGACTAAAGTCTTTTAATTTTTCTAACGCCATAAGACCATTTTCAACAGTTACAACGTCAAAACCCTCCTGATCGAACTTTACCTGGTAAATATCTCGGATGAACATATCATCTTCTACTATTAAAATCTTCTTTTTATTTTCCATTTTTTTAATAATCCATACTAGATCAATTCAAATACCACTGGCTTCGTGAGGTTTAGGTCACTACCGTAAAGACTAAACCTCTGGCGCCTTTATTGGCAACTTAATTAACTTAATTTTGGAAGTTACAGATTAAATTAATATTAACCTCTTACAAAAACCTATTCCCTAAAACTCTTAAGCATCTTCCGTATCCCCGCCGACACTTCGACTACCCTCTGTAACTCTTTCAATCTCAGAAAAAGTAGTTTTTCCAGCAATCGCTTTTAAGATACCATCCTGCTTCATTGTAATCATCCCTTGCTTTTTAGCATATTCCTTAATAAATTGCTCGCCACCATTTTGTTCTGAAATAATATCCTTCATCCCAGAATCGACTTCGATCGCTTCAAAAATTGCAATGCGACCCTTATATCCGAGCTTCCCACAATCTTCGCAACCGCTTCCTTCAAATAATGCGATTGGCTTATTTAAATCAACCCCATATCTAGCCACATCTTCAGCCGAGATCCCTTCCAGTTGGCTAAGCATGTATTCTTTTATCTTATCCGAAACCGCAATTTCATGTTTACATTTTTCACAAATCCTTCGCACTAAACGTTGGGCTGCCACTACGCGCAGAGAAGACGCTAATAAGAAAGCTTCGACACCCATATCAATCAAACGTGGGATTGCACCAATAGAACTATTGGTATGCAAAGTTGAAAGTACGAGATGCCCCGTCAAAGCGGCATGAATAGTAAGTTCAGCCGTTTCACTATCGCGAATTTCCCCCACCATGATGACGTTTGGATCTTGACGCAAGATTGAGCGTAGTCCGCTAGCAAAAGTGTAGCCAATTTCTGGATTTATCTGGCTTTGATTTATGCCAGCAATCGTATATTCAACTGGATCCTCTAAAGTAACAATGTTTCGATCATCCTTATTTAAAACTTCTAAACAGGAATATAGGGTGGTTGATTTTCCGCTTCCAGTTGGCCCAGTTATTAAAATAATCCCGAAAGGTTCTTGGATATTTCTAACTAAAATATCTCCACAACGCCCAAAGATTCCCATATTTTCAAGACTAGCCAATTTATTTTCCTTATCCAAAAGTCGCATAACAACTTTCTCACCTTCCATAACTGGCAGAGTTGAAACACGAAAATCAACTGGGTGGCCATTTTCTACAACGTTAAAACGTCCATCCTGAGGTTTTCTTTTTTCATCTATTTTTAAATTAGCTAAAATTTTAATTCTGGAAATAATAGCCCTACCGACTTCTAATGGAACCGCCAAGGAAGAATACAACACCCCATCAACTCTAAACCTTACCCGATACTCCTTATCAAACGGCTCCATATGAATATCACTAGCTTTACCATCGATAGCATGCCTAATAATAACGCTGAGTAATTTCGTAACTGGAGCTGATTGAACATTACTCTCAGGCCGACCACTTCCCTCCATTAAAAGATTATCAGCATCGTCATCTTCACTTTTCAGCGCCTCAGCGGCTTCCGCAATCGCTTTTTCAGCGCTTCCAGCATATTGCGTGACCATGTCCTGAAAGATTGACAGTGAAATTAAATTTACTTCAAATTTGAGCTGAGTTTTTTCCGAAATAAACCTTAGCACATTCAGCGCGTTAATATCATGGGGGTCAACTACTCCAACCCTAACCAAGCTGCCATTTCGTTCAAACGCAATCATTTTATTCCCCTTAGCAATATCTTCTGGGATAATGCTGAGCACCTCTGGAAAAACTAACCTGCTCTTATTTAAATACGGCATTTTTAATTTTTCAGCCTCCTGCTGCAAATTTCCAACTTCATCAATTGTAACTTTTTCTGCTTTCTCTTCCGAGACCTCCTCCTCGCTGTCTTCAACTATTTTTTTCATAGGTAATAAACGCAACTTAATGAAATTTAAACTTGTCTAATAATAGACTTAGTCTCCGAATAAAGATTAAGGGAGAAATGGATTGCTAACCCCAGTCGTAATGTCACTAGTATTGATTGCGGGAACATCCTTAGTAGCTATGTATGCCCCTAAGTTTTGCAAGGTTTTACTGTCAATTTCAGGCTGGAAACTTTTTAAATTATTATTATCAATTTGAACGCGATTCAAGTGCCCAAAATCAAGCGTCAGCTTAGCGCTAATAATAAACTCTGGAGTTTTCACCGCAGTAGCATTAGGATCCGTTAGCGTTTTTTCAAGGGAAGTTATCTCCAGAGATTTAACTGAATTAAAAAGAGGCATATGCTGAATTCCATCAAAAAAGGCCTTCAGTTTATTATAATCACCAGAAACCGTAACTACAGCCTGAGTATTCGCAACAACCGGGACGACTGCCAAGGGTTCTGCGCCAACAATACCAACAGGAACAGGGGCCAGATTTGTTATGCTAGCACTTTGTTCTTGTGATTTGGTTATTTCAATATTGTCTAGAAAAATACCCGCAGCGCTTGCTAAAGAATTCACTTGTCCAATAATCTTTTCTTCCGATTTTTGGGTTGGTAAGTATTCAGCTACTAGCGCACCATTTTTATCACCACTTTTCAATTGCGAATTTAGCGTCTCTAAGGCAGTCCTCTTTTCTTGAACGTTTATTAAGTTTTTTTGACTAACCTTATATTCATTATTAACGGTTTGTAAAGACATGATCGCTGGCCAAATAAAAAGCCAGAAAGCAACTGCCGCTAAAAATAAAACGACTGGAAAAAACAAATATTTCAAACTCATTTTTTTATTTTCCGCTATCTTGTTAATTGAAACAAAAATAGTGGCTGCTTATTTAATGAAATTACAAACTCATATCTTTTATTTAAGGTGCACCGCCACTTGACATTTAATTCCCTTAGGATCTCTAGCTAAACTGAGCACGTCGGCCCCAGTAGAAAAATCAGCTTGTTTAAAATTAAAAATCTGCTTTGAGATAAGATCAAAACTGGGCCCATTTAGCGTTATTATAAGTTGTTTATCCTTAGCGCTATAGGCAGAAAAAACAATGCCAGGAATCACAACCTTCGCCACCTTATCCAAGACACCACTAAGCTCAGGCTTTGCTGCTAAATTACTCTTAATCAGTCCCAACCTAGTTTGTAAATCAAAAACTTCATCAACGAGTTTTTTTTCATTCAGTGAAGTATTAGATACAGTTATTTCAGTTTTAACATCGGCATTCTTTTTTTCAATAGCCATCGAACCAAAAGTTAACCCGCCCCAAGCAACTAAAAAAGTCACAGAGACAACTATAAAAAATATCAGGCTCGTGTTCAGCTTACTCGCCCCGCTCACCATCTCTTCTCTTTTTTGTTCTTGTTGTAAATTAATTGTAGTCATATTTTTAAATAAATCTCGAATCAAGCGCTAATTTGTCCCGAATTATCTCTAATCACTTCATATTTCCAATTCGTGATTATTAGTGAAAAATTCGTGTCGTTTAGCGATTTATATCATTGATTCGGGTTGATTAGTGATTTATATCCTTACTTCTTTTTATAATCTTCTACTCCGCGCAAAGCTAAACCAAGTGCTACCGCAAATGAAGCACCCAATGCCTTCGTAAGTGGGGCCATTTCACTGCCAACCGCAATCGCTCTCCAGGGATTTCCGATTCGAACTTCCTCGCCCAAGGCATGCGCAAAATATTCTTCAATGCCCACCATTTTAGAAGTACCGCCAGAAAGGATTATCGCATCAAGTTTACTTCCCTTATTCTTTTCCTTATACGCACTAATAACCCTGTGAAGTTCCCCAACAATTAAATCCAAGACTGGAACGACTAGGGGTGATTCGTTACTATTAAGAATATCCTTCCCTTCTTTTTTAAATACTTCTGCTCTTGAGCGAGAGATTCTTAACATATCTACAATGGCCGAAGTTATTTCCTCTCCACCTGCGTCAATATTACGATTGGCCTGAATAAGCCCTTTTTCAACTAAAATAAGATTGGTCGTCCTAGAACCAATATCCACGATCAAGAAAACGCCTGGTTCGTCGCCCACTAAAGAGCGCGCAATTGAAAAAGTTTCTAGTTCTATCGCTTTTACTTCCAGACCAGCCCCAGAAACCAGCCGATCATAATGCTCAATATCCTTCTTCGGAGCGGCCACTAATAAAACCTTAATCTTTTCGCCAGACTTACTGTCTGATTCATTTTTTAATTTAAGCTTTGAAATAAAATTATCATTATCCTTAACTTCTCCTTGCTCCTCTTTCTTCTCAACAACTTCCCAACTCAGGGCAATTTCATCCAGAGCGCTAGGAATATATTTATGCGCCTCAAACTGAATCGCTTTAGTTAGATCTTCCGCTGGCATACTAGGTAATTCAATAATAGCCACTAAGCCACTGAAGCCTGGAATAGAAACAAAAGCTGGCGCATTATGAATATTCATTTTGGCCAGTATTTTTTTTAGCGAATCATTTAAGACTTGCTCCAATGAAGTCGGTTTCATGTTGCCACGATTAGCTAAGCCCAATTCAACAAAGCCATAATTCTCCAGAATAGTTTTCTGATCAACATAAGAAAGTTCCACAACTTTGATTGAAGCTGTTCCAAAATCAATCCCAACAAAATGATTCTTTTTTATTTTAAATAATTCAAGCATGTTTATTTTTATGTTAAACTAAAGTATAACTGATACAAAAATCATACCATATCTTTAAAAAACTCACAACAAGTAATTTTGCTATTATTGTGGATAACGCAACTTTTTATTTTCAAAAAATTAAATCCTTCATACTTGATGTTTTTTTTCCTATTCATTGTCTCGGTTGCCAAACTGAAAGTTATTGGCTTTGCGATAGTTGCTTGAAAAAGATTAAGCTTCGCAACCAACAATTTTGTCCTCACTGCGAAAAGATAATTACGCCTGATGGACGTGCTTGCTTTACCTGCAAAAATAAATCCCCCCTGACTGGGCTGCTAGTCGCTACTAGTTACCAGGAGCCATTGGTTTCCAAGGCAGTTCATCTTTATAAATATCGCTTTCTGGAAACTTTAGCCAAACCACTTTCGCAACTTATATTAAAAATTCTCCAAGACTATGATCTGCCCTTGCCGGATCTCATTCTGCCAATTCCACTTCATCCTCGCAGATTGCGCTGGAGAGGTTTCAATCAAGCTTCCCACTTAGCTGAAAATCTGGCTAGCAATCTACTGCCAGAATTTGTCTTGGAAACAACTGCAGAGCTCTTAATCCGCCAACGTTATACTTTACCACAAATGAGTCTTAAAAATCATACCCAGCGCCATCAGAATGTCCGTGACGCCTTTACGATTACAAATCAAGCTAAAATAAAAAACAAAAGAATTCTTTTAGTTGACGACATCGCCACCACCGGTTCCACCATCTTCGAGTGCGCCCGCATTCTTAAAGAAGCTGATGCCAAAGAAGTCTGGGCTGTCGTCATTGCCAAGCGAGACTACGGAAAAAAATAACCTCCCTACCCTCCCCCTTTCCCCTACTCCCCTTCTCCCCCTTTAATCCCCTTATAATGCCCTGGTTTTTTTTGAAAAAGATATTCTAAAACCTTACCTCGTACTTTCTTCACCCCAAATTTATTTTTTTCAGCGAAAGCGCTAATTTTCTCAGCTGCGCTTAAAATTTCAGCTTGACCTTCGACCATTAATTCTATCTCAACAATTTGATAAGAAAAATCTTGTTCGCCAGTTAAATTTGAAACGGTTTGATCTAAATCAATTGTGAAACCTGCTTTCTGATATTTTTTTCGAATTGTTGTAAGGTCGCAAAAAATACCATAACCAAATTTTTCAATATCCATTTCGAAATCAGCAATTGGCGGGATTGCAAAAATTTCGCGAATTTTCTCTTCGCCCTCAATTTCTTGATATTGCGTTGTCTGAGTTTGCAGTTTTTCATTTCCAGCTACTGGCAATTTTAGTTGGAACTGCTCTCCTCGTTTTCGAAGCCAGATATTATTTTTCGACAAGTTAAAATCGGCAGTGTCGTAGTAAAGATCCCTAAAAGTTTGCTCACCTAAAAACTCTGCCCCTTCCAGTAGTTTTTTTAACTCAATCTTATTTAATTGAAACTTTTTTTCAACTTCAATCATATTTTTTTATTCTTTATACTTCCCCAGTTTACCCAATCACCCCAACAACCCCAAGAGCCCCAATGCTTTTTTCCCCTACCCAATCACTTCCACCCGTTCTGGCTGGAGGATTTTTTCGCTCTCGCAACATTTTTTAGCTAGCCAAAAAGCAACCAGCAGTAAAATTGAGCTCAGCAAAAAGGGCCAATGCAAATTTCTCACAAACAAGGCTCCACCGATGAGTGGTCCGACAATCATTGAGGCTGAAATAATCGAAGCTGAGGTACCCATCACTTCTCCTCGACGATTGGCTCCACCAGCCTTAGCAATCGCGCTTGAAAGAACCACCCGCAAAGTTGATTGAGAAAAAGTAATTAAAATTATACCTAAAATAAACAAGGTTGGATTCTTCAAATCCATCAGCAGAAAGCTTCCCGCCATGACTGGAAAAAACCAAACTTCCAATTGTCTCTCCGTAAAATATTTAAGCCAAATCTTTTTTAAAAAAATAGTTTGATTAAAAACTAAAATAATTCCCATCCCAGCAAAAAGATAACCAATAACCGAAGCCGACCAACCAAAAAGTTCTTTTACGAAAAGCGAAAAGATTCCGTTCATCAAGGCAAAAGCAGTTCCATAAAGAAAGAATGCAAAATATCGCAAGCGTAGAGTTTTATCTTTAGCCGCCCGAAGCAAAGGTAAAAAAGGATTAACTTCAATTTTTTTCTCGGATACTGTTCGGTTGTGATGAGTTTCTGGTAAAAAGAAAAAGGCGCCAACCATATTCAGCAAAGCTAAGGCTCCCACAAACCAAAATGGAAAAGCTGGAGAAATGGTGCTAAGCATCGCACCCAAGAATGGTCCAATAATAAACCCGACGCCAAAAACCGCTCCGATGACTCCCAAACTCGAAGTGCGTTCTTTTTCATCTTTGGCAATATCTAATAAATAACTTTGCGCAATCGGAAAATTTCCAGCTGCCGCTCCGTCGATAATGCGTCCCAAAAACAAAACCCACACTGCATTTGCGCCAGCAAACACAAACCAACCCAAGGCTGTGCTAGCAATGCTCAAAATCAAAACCGGTCTTCTGCCAATCCGATCCGAAAGCGCTCCCAAAAATGGTCCGCTCACAAAAGAAAAAAGCGCAAACACTGAAAAAAGCAACGTCACCACAAAAGAAGAAACTCCAAAGCTTTCCACATAAAAAGGTAGCACCGGAATAATAATCCCCACCCCCAACACATCAATAAACACCGTCGTCATTATAATCAACTTATCCTTTTGAATTTTCATTTATTTTAAATTTTAACTAATTTATTACAGAAATCCTACCCAAGTTTAACACACTCCAAAAATCAAACCAACCCAGCAAAGGAATACCCAAACAAAAAAAACAAAAAAACTCTCTCAAAAAAGTGTGACACATCTTGACGGTCGCCAACTTCTGTCACACTTTATTTTTCAGTCTTTGACAATTTCTTAACCCAAAATTGAAACTGTTCGCCCTTTTCTTCAAAGTTTTTCCACACGCTATAACTCGGCGAAGCGGTTGAAAGCAAGCAGACTAAGCCTTTTGGTGTATTTTCAAAAGCAAATGCCACCGCCTCATTCATGCTTTTTGTTTCCAAAATGTTAAGTCCCTTTTTTGATTTGAAAATTCTTTTGCCACTATCTGGGAAAAGCACCACGTTCTTGATGCCCTTTTTGTGGATTTGCTTTTCAAGCCTGGAAAAATCATAGCCACGATCTTGCCCGCCCAGAAAAATAGTTCCAACGTTTTCAATTGCTTCCAAGGCCATCATAGTCGACTCTGGGGTGGTTGAAATTGCATCGTCAAAAAAATCAATGCCCTTAAATTTTCCAACAAACTCAAGCCGATGTGAAAGTGGCCTGAATTTTTTAAGCGCCTTTTTAATTACAATATCTGAAACTCCAAATTCTCTCGCCACCGTCACTGCCGCACGAATATTGTCTTGATTATGTCGGCCTAAAAGTGCTGACTCAAAACCATCCAATGCAATTCCAGCAAAAGACTTTTTTTGCGCCACTGTTGCGCTAGCCCAGTTTTTAAGTTTTTGATCTTTAGCGTTATAAACAAAAACATCTTCAGAATTCTGGAAAGAAACAATTTTCTTCTTGGCTTGATAATAATTCTCAACTCCACCGTGATAATCCATGTGTTCCGGAAAAAAATTCAATGCCACGGCAATGTTTGGCGAATAAGCAATGTCATCCAGTTGATAACTGGAAAGTTCCAACACAAAAATTTCTTCAGGATCAATCTTGCCTAGCAACGCTCCCAGCATCGGAGTGCCAATATTTCCCAACAGCCGAACTTTTTTGCCAGCCTCTTTTAAAATTACAGCAATTAAAGAAGCGGTGGTGCTTTTGCCCTTGCTCCCAGTCACACCAATTGTAAAATTTTTGTTTTGCGCAAAAAACAAATTCGTGGCTGTAACATAGGGAATCAAAACTTTTTCTTTCTTAATTCCAGGTGTTTTAATTGCTAAATCATACTTTTTTTGATTTTCCAAATAATTTTCAGCCAAACTTTCATCAGCAATCCCAAGTTTTAATTTTGGAAAATATTTTTTCAGATATTTTTCTGTCATCTTTCCTTCTTTGCCATAACCAAGAATCAGGACATTATGCAGTCCAAGTAATCTGAAATTTTCTGGCAAAGTTTCAACCTGATTGATTTTAAAAACTTCTTCAACCAGTTTTTCTGGATTTTTTATTTTTGGTAAAAGTTTTTTCAAAATAAAAGTTTCGCCAAAATTTTTCCGTGCCAAATATAACGCTGCTTGCGATTCATTAAAAGTCCCCACGCAATTAAAAGGTTTCATTTTTCCAAAACCAAAAATATCCTCAAACATCGGCAGCAATTTTTGATCTTCATACAAATTTTTCTTGAAAATTGCCAGCAATTCTTTTTTGCTTAAAAAAGCTGAAAGTAGCGTAAAAACAAAACCACATTTAGCGCAATACCCACACCAAAGATTTTTCTCTCGTTCCTTGCGAATCAGATAGCTACTATTGCAACTAGTAAAAACAGGAAAATATTTCTTATACTTGGTCAGCATCTCCACGATTCTGATTTCGTAAAAAGGACGCAAAATTGAAAAATATCTAATGTCAGCAGAAAAAAATGTTTTTGAATAAGTTTGAAACATTTTTTCAAATTCCGAAGATTTACTCCATTGATGATTAATTTCTTCGCCTTTGTAATTAATGTTCCCAAAATTGCTACTATGTTCATTTGCAACAACAACGGCCGAATAATCATACAAAAGTGCTGTCAGGTAACCCAGAAAAGCAAACACGGCCGAAATCGGGATATGCCCATTATATGCCCCATCATGACTAAAAAATATTTTTTCATCCAATTTTCGCTGAATCCTAAAAGATGGAATATTCATTTTTTCAATGACCAAATCTGAGACAGGAGATGACTTCTGAGTTTCCACCAAAAAGGCAACTATTTTTTCGCCGTGCTGCCTGAGAAGCTCTCCGCCCACAATCGAATCCTTCCCGCCACCAATTCCCACCAACATTCGTTGTTTTCTTTTCAAGTCGTAACTTTTTATTTTCAATTTCGAGCTATGCGGAAATTCAATCAAGCCTTGTGGATCAATTTTGTTTTGAAAGAAAAATTCCCCCAAACCTTTTCGATAAACCACATTGAAAAATTCTGCCTGCTCCTTGGAAATTAATTTAAACAATTTTATTTTCGGCGGACAATAAAGTTTGAAGTAGCTAATTCCCAGCATCAAATGCACGCTTTGCAAAACATTTTCCAACAGCTCAGCTGGAATATTTTCAAGTGATATTTTTTTCGGAAAGATGATTGTCTCAAAAAATTCCAAGGTTGGTCGATTTTCAAATTCAATCGCATACCCAAAAACAGCCTGCTTTTTCTCAGGCTGCAATTGATATGAATTAAACACAAAATTTTTCGCAATTGGCCCTTTTTCCATTGCTTTTTTATATATTCTAGAAATCTAAGCCTAACAAATTATTAAGCTAAAATCAAACAATGTTTCAAATCTTTCTCAGATCCAAAAATATCCTCCAAAAAAACGTGACATATCTTGACGACCGTCAACTTCTGTCACACTTTTTTGAAAGAACATTTTACTTCTTTTTAATTTCAGAATAATCAAAAATTTTGTCCACCAAGAGATAATTCACAAATTTGCTCATTTTTCTTTTTTGAATTTCAATGATGATGTCTTCCGTTAAAGAAAATTTACTAATAAACACGCTTTTTTGTAATTGTGCATATTGCAAGAGATGCAATTCACCCCGTAGCCAATTCCGATCTGCTCTATTTTTTTCCGGAATATCAAAAATCACCAAACGGTATTTCTTGTCCCATTTTTTTGCTAAAATTTTCTTCCGCAGGCCGATACTACTAAATAATTTTATTCCACCTTTACTTAGTGAGAAAATACTGCCTTTCTTTTTCACAATTCCCTGTGCGATCAATCTTTCCAGATTTTTTCTGATTGTATTTTTGCTGATTTTCTTATTTTCAAAACCAACTTCAAACCCAAATAACAACCGTGTTGGTTTTGTGAAGGAATACTTTGGAGAGAAAAATGACTGCGAAGTTGCCTCACCCAATTCCCAAAGCGTAGCACAAATATAGTCATTAACCGCTGGTACGCTTTTAAGGATGTGCTTCTGCGCCTGTTTAAGAAAAGTTTTGCTAGCCATATTTTTAAATTAAAATGTCAAACATAACTTTATTTGATTTTACATTTTAATTTTACCAAATATTTTTTAATTTTAAAAGTGTGACAGAAGTCTGCGGTCGCAGACTTGGGTCACACTTTTTATTTTCATTTTTAAGTTGTCTTTACACGCTTACATCCTCTCGCCAAAATTTCTGTTTGAGTGATAAGTTTGTTCCTCTTCCTCAACTGGCATGACATGATATTTAACAATGGTGAGTTTTGAGCCAACATAAAGGTCGCTGTTGTCAGTTTCCTCAACTATGTTTCTGAAGTTTTTTTCGTACTTTCGGCCTTTTGATTCAACTGTGAAAACGTCAAAATATTCAATTGATTCTTTCATCCCATAATCGCCTTTCACATTTAGGTTAATTTCCTTCTCCTGGTCGCCTAAATCGTCAATCACAATTTTTACTTTTTCGCCGTCAAAAATAGCCGTGACTTTTCCGTCGCCTTTTCCATCGCTCAAGGAATTCTTCGCCAACTCAATCAAATAGTTTCCGATCGCATAAAGTTTGCCAGGGCTGGCTGGCGACTGGGCCTGCTTAGAAATCTCTTTCCACCAAGTTCCAACAAGACTAGCAATGCTTCCCGCCTGTGACGCTTTAAGTTCAAGACTTCGTTCAAAAATTTCTTCAGTCATTATAATTGCTTTTAAAAATTAACCTCCTTGATTGCTCTAATTATACCTTATTTTAAAAATAATATCATTAATCACCTTAATACAGTTTTTTCTCGAAAAGCCTTGACTTTTAGCCTGGACATTGTACAATATTCAGTATTCAAAAAAATATTTTTTAGCACCTTTAATTATAAAACGGGAGACAGCCATGCACAATACGGTTGAAGTTTCAAAAGACGATCTCGGGAAAATAATGGAACGTGTAGCTAGTAAGGTGAAAAACCCCTTAACTGATTACTACTTGCCAGCAATAATGTTGGCAATCTTGTTGGATGACCAAGCGTCCATCCGGAGATATGCGGAAACGTACGCTTCAAAGTCCAAAATTCATAGGCAGAACCTTGCCAAAAAAACGCAGCCACAACTTGTGGCGGAAATCAAAGCAACAGCCTACAAGGAACTCGGGGTAGCTCTTCCTCGTTAAATTCTTATTACACATACACCACCAGCAGCGGAAACTTCCTCCCTGCTGGTTTTTTTTACTCTTATTAAAGTACTAAATCAATTCTTACCATTTTTCCTGATGGATTTTTTCAATTTTAAATTCCTTGTCACCATGCTCAGATTTTTCCTCGTTTGGATATCCGAGCGGAATAATGCCTTATAAAATTTCATAAACCAACTCCTCACCCCCACTAAAATCCTTAATGACCTCAATCACTTTTCCAAAAACTTGAAAATCTTTTTTCATGATAATTGGGCGATATTGAGGATCTTGTGACATGGGCTTTAAGACCACAGCGTTGGGCGAAAAATTAATTTGTTTAATGAGCGCCATCCCATCAATCACCGCTACCACCTTATCCCTATTGGAAACTTCTGAAGTTTTTTCAGTAAGCACTAAATCCCCAGTTTCAATTCCGGCATCTGCCATTGAATCGCCAACGGCCCTGAAAACAAAAACGGTTTCAGGATTTTTACCCTGAATAAATTCGCGATCAAGGGTAATAAATTCGTCAAAGACTTGCTCGGCAAAGACTTGCATATTATCACAACCGGCACTACTTAAAACTGGCAAAATCACGGTCTGAGTCATTGTGTCATTATGGGTCGCCAAACGGATACCACGACTTTGGTGACGCGAGCGGATGATAAGACCTTTCTTTGCTAGGCTTTCCAAATATTGCGTTACCGTTCGCAAAGATGACACTCCCATAAATTTTGCTAATTCCAAAATTGTCGGCGAAGCCCCTTCTTTTTCAAGACAATCAGCAATATAATCAAAAATCTTTTTTTGTTTTTGAGTAAGTTTTTTTGTTTTTTCTTGTAGCATTTTGCCATTATACAACTTTTAGATTTGTGTAACAATAGCTAACTTATACACACAATATACACAACTGTGCAGAAACCTGTGTATAACCTTACAATGACTCTCTTCAGCCAAATAAACCCCATCTATTAAACTCTGCCGTGCAACGTAGACGCACAGCGTCTTTACGTTGTGCATAACTTTCGATACACAATATACACAGACAAAAAGAGAACCCACCAAAATGGGTTCTCTTTTTATTTATGAGGAAAGGGAGGGATTTGAACCCTCGAGGGGTTTTACCCCCTGCCACGTTAGCAGTGTGGTGCCTTCAACCAAGCTCGGCCACCTTTCCAATATCAATATTATTTCTCATATCTCATTAAATGCTTCGGATTATGAGTTCCTACCACACTAAAATATCTTTCAATATCTCTCTTTGCTTCCACTCTAATTTCTAAGTTATTTTTTGTAATTCTGCTTTTAATGTCAACTTCATCGAATATTCTTTTTGCTGAATTTAGCAATGGAATCGATCGACTTGTAAACGATAACTTTTTATATAAATAACACTTTCCATTAACTTTGTATTTATGAATTATTACACAGCCATCAGTATCAATCAAGCCTCTGAGACAAGTGAGCTTAAATACATCATCATTCTTAACCCAATCTGGAATATCCACCTGCTGTCTTATTTTGCTACCAGTGCAAAGCCCAACTTTATCGACTAAAAATTTCACCAAACCAACTCTTGATAATACTACATCAAGTGCCTTGCAATCGTTCCTCTTCGTCCTGCCAGGTTTTACATCAAATAAATCCCGCATCAAATTTTCAATAAATCGAGAGTACTCCAAGTCATCAACAGAATGCAAAGTTACTTTAACTTGGTTTTTCGTCATTCCGCCGTCACCCAACATGATTCCCACAAATTCGGCTAACTTTTTTGAAAAACGTGGTTTTTTGAAAGATAAGGGTTTTAAGATTTCATTCGGCTTTAGTTTCCCTTCTTTTTCCCACCACTGATTCCATTTTTCTTTCCGCTTTTCCTGATCGCCTCCAATTATTCCATATTTTTCGTATGTTGCTTTTCCACCAAGTAAAGCTCCACTGCGTGCGTACCAATATGGATTCAATATCTCAATTTCTTTGGGCAATGCACACTTTCTTTTCTTGCAGATAATACTGAGAGCATCGACTGACATCGAAATTTTTTCATTTTTCCAGTCATTTAAATTTCTCGAACTTGTTTTCGCGATTTGTGAAAATTCCTGCCATGTCAAACCAAGTTCCTCCTTTGATTTTATAATGAACTCTTTTTGTTTGCCTTTTTTAAATTTGGCCCTTTTTGATTTAAACTGTTCAGTCATGTCTCCATAATAACACAAACTAGCTATTCTGCAAACTTTGCCATCAGCATTAAGGCTACTCATTTCAATCTTTCTTGAGGAAGCAGTGAGATTCGAACTCACGATGGGTCTCCCCATGACAGTTTTCAAGACTGTTGCCTTCAACCACTCGGCCATGCTTCCATACTTATTCTAGATTTTCAAATAAATATTTTATTCTTTCTCTCCCCTTTCCAGATTTTAAAAATTTTTCTTCTCTTCTTGCATCTTTTTCATTCACAAACGCTTCATAATAAACAAGTTCCCATGGCCTATTATTTTTTGTAAACTCAGAATTTCCAGAATTATGTTCGGCGACTCTTCTACGTAAATCCGCGGTAAATCCTTTATACAATTTGCTATTTTTCTTACTTTTTAGGATATATACGTAGTACATAAGCTACAAGAAATAATAACCACTCTCCGCCCAAGGCGGATCCGCCTTGGGCGGAGGCCATGCTTCCAACTTATTTTTTTTAAAAATGCAAAAACTCTAGGAATATACCTATTTGAAACTTTGTTTAGCATAACAGCTAGAAACATATTTGTAAATATGCTAAACTTAAATTAAGCAATTCTAATAAAAACTCTTATGCCAATGGATTTAAGACAATTTATCACCCAGCCAGCAGAAATGGAAAGGCAAATCTTAGAGGAAGCCTTACCGCCTGATCAGTATGGTAGAGTTTTACACCAATGGCAGGCGCCAGAATTTGAGGTTTATGAAAAATCAAACCGCTGGTACTTTCTAGCGGGACTTTTCCTTTTAGCTATTGTTGTCTACGCAATGCTTACCGATGGGCCGATTATGGCAATAACTTTTATCTTAATTGGGATTGTTGGTTATCTTAACCTCCAAAAAAATCCCCGCATCGTTAAATTTGCCCTGACCACGGAAGGCCTTATTGCTGATAAAGATATGTATCTTTATGAAAATATGCATTCTTTTTGGATTTTTTACGAACCCCAACACACTAAATTAATTAGCCTACATACCAAAGCCTCGATGTTTCCCTTTGTCCACATCCCCTTAGCAGATGAGGATCCAGTTCAAATTCGGGAAATTATATTAGAATATATTCCCGAGATTAAACAAGAGCCAAGCATGATCGATACAATTGAAAAAGTATTGCATGTATAAAGCATAGAACATGGAGCATTTCCATGCCCTCAATTTCCATGCCCTCTATTGATTTTATTTAGCTTCCGTTATATACTAAATTTTGAGTTTAAAAATAGAAAAATGTCTTTGTAGCTTCCGCCCAAGGCGGACAGACAGTGGATATTTATCCGCCTTTGGCGGAGAGCGCCCCGATAGCAATCGGGGAGGTCGCAGGAGCCTAATTATTGCTAAAAGTTCAATGTCTTTGTAGCTCAGTGGATAGAGCGTCTGGTTGCGGTCCAGAAGGTCGCAGGTTCGATTCCTGCCAAGGACACAAAGATCATTCATAGATTTTCAAAAAGATATGAACATGGAAAAACCCAGTCTAAGAAAAATAATCGATGCAAATAAAGAAACGCTTGAAAGTGCTCGCAATAAAACCAGTCGGTCAAGTGATAGGAAACATAAATATCCCGTTACGGACTCCGGGATTGATGCACATAATTATGAATATTTTCCAGAAAAAGGAGGTATGGTTGATTATGTAAAACAAAAATTAGTAATGCTTTCCGAGAATGAAAAATTCCGCATACTCGATTATGGTTGTGGTGAAAATTGCACATTAAGAGAACTAAAAAATCAACTCGGAAATCAATCAGACAAGGTTGAACTATTAGGGGCGAGCGCTGGAGACCCAAGAAAACATGAAGATGAAGTCAATGATAAAGAAAAAGGGATTGGTTTTCTGGATTTAAAATCTCCCTCGACTGAACTTGCTAAGTCCAACGAAGAAAAATATGATTTGATTATTAGCATAATGACTTTCATGCATTTGCCAGATCCATTAAGAGTTATAAAACAACTCTATAGCGCTTTAGCCATTGGAGGCGAAATGAGAATAGATTGGAAAATAACAAGCACTTTAATTGTGGATAAAGATGGCCATAATTACTATACAATAGCTGAAAAATTGTTAAAACTTCTTACGGATCAAGGAATTGAGATAGAAACATTTAAAAATGGAATGATTATAAGAAAAAAAGATGACAAACCATTAAAATTGCCAGTGGAATATGCCGATGTTGCAGAATATAATGAAAGTGGAGATTGGAATGTTTTTTATAAATTAAAGGACTAGGATATCTTTCAGACATTTCATCCTAACTTTTTTACCTTAAATCGAAAAAAATTCTCTTTAAATAAAAACCTCGATAGCAATATTAAGGCTTTTTTTTGGCTAATTTCTCTTTTAAGCTGTATAATTAACCCATGGACATCCTTAACGCTAAAATTGAAAGCATCCCGCGGGTGAGTCAAAAATACGCGGAAATTTTGAAGAAAATCAATGTCACCACAGTGGGAGATTTTCTTTTTCACTTCCCTTTTCGCTATGAAGATTACAGCGAACGCATTGAAATTGACTCGCTTATTGGTGGCCAGACCGCCACAATTATGGGCGAAATTTCTAAGAGCAAATTGGTCAGGACTTGGAAAAAGAAAATGATGATCACAGAGTGCTATATTGCAGATGAAACCGGCAGTGTGCGAGCGGTGTGGTTTAACCAACCGTACGTCAGCGACTCGCTGACAGTTGGCAAAGGAGTGCGTCTGGCTGGGAAGGTTTTAGAGGATAAAAACGGTTTTTATTTCTCCAATCCAGCCTGGGAACTTTCTTCTCGCGAGCCAACCAACACGGGCAGACTTGTTCCTGTTTACAGTGAAACAGAAGGATTGACCTCAAAATGGATTCGTTGGCAAATGCAAAATATTTTTAAACTTGATTTAGAAATCCCAGATCCAATTCCGACTGAGATTCTGACTGAATTACATTTACCGTCCATTAAAACCGCTTTGCAGTATATCCACTTTCCCCAAAACGAAACTCAGTATTTGCTGGCCCAAAAAAGATTTGCCTTTCAAAATATGCTGACAGTGCAATTGGCCTCGTTGAAAGTCAAAGCTAACTGGGAAAAAGAATCATCCGTCAAAATTCCTTTTCAAGAAAAAACTATTCAAAAGTTCACCGCTTCGCTTCCCTTCACTTTGACCAACGCTCAACGCAAAGCGTCTTTTGAAATTCTCAAAGATTTGGAAAAAGCCCGACCTATGAACCGCCTGCTTAATGGTGACGTCGGCTCTGGCAAAACTATCGTGGCAGCTTTAGCCTCTCTACAGACTGCTCAGGCTGGGCTACAAACAGCTCTGATGGCCCCGACGGAAGTATTAGCAAGACAACACTTTGAAAGTATCAGCAAACTTTTTGCAAATTATAATATCTCTGTAGGATTACTAACAAATGCATACCAAATAGTAGCTAGTAACCAGCCTGCCTCGTTGGCAGACGGGTCATCAGTAATCAGTAATCAGAAAATAAAAAAAAATAATCACCAATCTCCAATTACTGATTACCAGTTACTAGTTACTAAACACTCCCAATTCAAACGAACAGAACTTTTAGAAAAAATTAAATCGGGAAATATTGATATCCTTATTGGCACTCATGCCTTGATTCAGAAAGATATTCGATTTAGAAAGCTAGCCTTGGTTATCATCGATGAGCAACATCGCTTCGGCGTCGGTCAACGCGCTTTTTTGCAACAGCAAATTGAAACTATCAATGATGGCCTGCCTGGCAAAATCCCTCATTTACTTACTATGACCGCTACGCCAATTCCTCGAACCTTGACGATGGCTTACTTTGGCAATCTTGACTTATCACTGCTGGATGAAATGCCAGTTGGTCGCTTGCCAATTGTTACTAAAATAATTCCGCCCAACAAACGCCCGGAGGTTTATGATTTTGTCAGGAGTCAAGTTGCCGACGGTCGCCAAGTTTTTATTATTTTCCCGCTAGTTGAAGAGTCGGAAAAACTTGTTGAACTAAAAGCAGCTACCGCTGAACACGAACGACTATCGCGGGATATTTTTCCCGAGCTTTCCTTGGGACTTCTGCACGGAAAGCTTAAAGCCAAAGAGAAAGAGCAGGTAATGGCTGATTATAAAAATAAAAAATATGATATTTTGGTAGCCACTTCTGTGGTCGAAGTTGGGATTGATATTCCTAACGCCACTGTTATTATCATTGAAGATGCTGAGCGTTTTGGCCTTTCGCAACTGCATCAATTCCGCGGTCGCGTTGGACGCAGCCAGCAACAATCTTACTGCTTCCTCCTAACTGGCAGTCACACTATTAAAGCAAAGTCTAGACTGGGCGCTCTAGAAAAAACTAACAGCGGTTTTGAAATCGCCGAAGCTGATTTAAAAATGCGAGGCCCTGGTGAATTTCTGGGTTTGCGTCAATCTGGTTTGCCAGACATTGCCATGGAGCATCTCGGCAACGTTAAACTCATCGAAATTTCCCGCCAAAAAGCCCTTGCGCTTCTAAAAAATAGTCCATCTCTTTCAAAATATCCTCTCCTTAAAAAAGAACTAAAAAAGTTTGCCACCAATGTCCACCTTGAATAAAATCCCGATTTTTGCTAGAATTTACTTGTAGAATATTTAATTTTCAATTCACAGTTTTCAATTTTCAATCAATTTTCAATTTTCCAACAACCAATCTTTGGAAATTTATTGTAAATTGATCATTGATTATTGACTATTGATTTTTTATGAACCCAAACATTTTCAAAGCTTATGACATTCGAGGAATCTACGGAACTGATTTTGATGAAGAGCTGGCCTATCGACTGGGCTTGGCCTATAGTCAACTACGAAAAGGAGAATTGCCAGCGAAAAAGGAACTTGAAATTGTCGTGGCCTGCGATATGCGATTGTCTTCCCCAATGCTGAAAGAAAAACTTATCGCTGGACTTTGCGCTGGGGGCGTTAATGTTATTGATATTGGGCTGGCGTCAACGCCAACTTTTTATTTCGCCGTTGCCCACTATAACTATGACGGTGGCGTGCTAATTTCAGCTTCGCATAACCCAAAAGAATATAACGGCTTTAAGTTAGTCCGCGAAAGAGCTCTGCCAATCAGTAAAGATTCTGGGATTTTTGTTTTGCGAGATTTAGTAATTGAAAATAATTTTTCCAAAGCGACTACCCCTGGTAAAGTTACCACTAAAGTAGGCGTCCTGCCCGATCAAATCAAACATGATTTAACCTATGCTAACCTGGCCGAAATAAAGAATTTTAAAATAGTCATCGATCCAGCCAACGCCATGGGCGCTCAATATTTTGATGAACTTTTTAAACATCTTCCCCAACTTGAAATCGTAAAAATGAACTGGGAGCTGGACGGAACTTTTCCTGCCCATGAAGCCGACCCTTTCAAAAAAGAAAATGTCCAAGCTTTATGCGCAAAAGTTTTGAGCGAAAAAGCTGATTTGGGAATTTCGACTGACGGAGACGGCGACAGAATATTTTTCATTGATAATAGTGGCGTAGCGCTTGATCCCGGCGTTACCCGCGCAATTCTTTGCAAAATATTTTTAGATGAAAACCCCGGCGCAAAAATTGCCTACGATATCCGACCAGGTAGAATAACCCGTGACACAATTATTGAAAACGGCGGCGTGCCAATTGTTACCAGAGTCGGCCACTCACTCATCAAGGAACAAGCCATCGAAGAAGGTGCGGTTTTTGCTGGAGAATCTTCAGGACATTTCTTCCTCAATATGCCAGAGGGTTGTTATGAAGTTCCAATGATTGTGACCTTAAAAATTTTAGAGGAACTTTCCAAAAGCGATTTGTCTTTTGCGCAGTATGCCAAAGCCTATGAAAGATATTTCCATTCTGGCGAAATAAATACTAAAGTTGAAAACGGCGCAGAAAAAATCGAGCAAATCAAACTGAAATATTCAGACGGAGTTCAAGATGAACTCGATGGAATCTCGATTGAATACCCTGATTTTTGGTTTAATGTTCGATCCTCAAACACTGAGCCGCTACTACGCTTAACCGTTGAGGCAAGAACCAATGAGCTGATGGAACAAAAACGCGATGAGCTGATTGAAATTATCAAAAGTTAAAAACTTTTACATTCTGCAACAAAAAAATCGGAGCCAAGCTCCGATTTTTTGTTTTGCGCTCCTAAAAGCTAACGAAGCTAAAAGCTATAAGCTAGCTTATGAATCCGACTTTCTTTTTCACATCATCTAATTTAGCTTTTGCCAAAGGTCTAACCTTCTCGGCTCCGGCGCGCAAAATTTCGAGGGCGTCTTCATCGGAAATTGCAGCCAGTTTTTCTTGAAATGGAGTGAGGAAATTGTTGATAACCTCTGCTAAATCATTCTTAAAATCGCCGTACCCTTTGCCGACATAAAGCGCTTCAATTTCTTTCGGAGTCTTGCCGGAAAAAGAAGCATAAATGTTGATCAAATTTTTCAAGGCTGGCTTTCCTGCCTCGACTCGCGGAGACGCTTCGTCGACGCGAGGCGGGTCATCGCTATAAACAATCTCACTGCCAGAATCAGTCACGGCTTTTTTAATTTTGCGCTTCACCGTTTCGGCGTCGTCAGTTAGCGAAATATAGTTATATTCCGAAGTAGCGGATTTACTCATTTTCTTAGTTGGGTCGTCCAAGCCCATCACCCTCATCCCTTCTTCCTTAACGAAAGCTTTCGGCACAATGAAAGTTTCGCCAAATTTATGATTGAAGCGCTTCGCTAAATCCCGCGCCAATTCGACATGTTGTTTTTGGTCTTCCCCGACCGGCACAACTTCCGTGCCATACAGCAAAATATCAGCCGCCATCAGAACTGGGTAATCAAAGAGCCCAACCCCGATACCTTCGCTAACGCCAGCCTGGGTTTTATCTTTGAATTGCGTCATCTTCTCTAGCTCTGACATTTTCGCAATCGTATTCAAAATCCAACAAAGCTCAGCATGCTCCGACACTTGCGACTGGATAAAGATTGAAGATTTTTTTGGATCAATACCAGCTGCCAGATAGATTTTGGCAATTTCCAATGTTTTTTTGCGTAGCGTTTCCGGATCTTGCGGAACCGTGATGGCGTGCAAATCCACGACACAAAAAATAGATTCAAACTCATCCTGAAGCTTAATCCAATTAGCGATAGCTCCCAAATAATTTCCAATATGCAAATTCCCACTCGGCTGAATCCCCGAAAAAATGCGTTTTTTATTAGTCATAAAGTTATAAAGTTTACCCAGTTAAATTGCTTCGCACCGCTTTAGCGGATTTAACTGGGTGAATAAAGTTATAAAGTAATAGTAGCAAAAAACGGGCTTTTTGCAAACAAAACCCCTCCCTGATGCCACCGCTACCTACGCTTGACAAGTTTAAACTACTAGTCTATATTAAAGACGTTTGATAATTGACCTTTATAAATTTCCAGCCCTGCGTTATAGATGCCTTACTTAGGAAGCGTAGAACTGGAGTTGTCCAAGGAAAACTCTCTCTATGAGGAAGAGCCTCTCTTGAAGTCTTGAAGCTTACATTTCCCCGAGCCTAAGGATTTCTCTATAAAGCTTCCCTCATAGAAGTTTTCCTGGACATATTTACCCCGTGGCTCAGCGTAGCCACAATAATTACATTGAGTAAGCCCCGCGCCTACTCTTTTTTCTTATCCAAAAACGCAAAAACCCAGCTTCCGCTGGGCTTTCGAATTCTTACTGTACAATTTTTCCAAACTTTATAACTTTATAAACTTTTAACTTTATAACTTCTACACCTCAATCACCACTGGGAGAATCATTGGGCGTCGCTCAGTTTTGGTAAACAGAAAAGATCCAACCGCTTCGCGAATATTGTTTTTCACATATTCCCAATTGACCGAAACCTCAGCCGAAGTTTTTTCTTTGATAATTTTTTCTACCACTCGCTTAGTGGCATTCACTAAGTCAAAATTTTCTTTGACGAAAATGAAACCTCGGGAAGTAATTTGGGGAGTACCCACAATCTTCTTGGTTTTTGAATCAATAATCACTACAATCATAAACATCCCATCTTTGGCCAGCAGTTGTCGGTCGCGCAGGACAACTTCTCCCACGTCACCAACGCCCAAACCATCGACCATCACGTAGCTAGTATCAACTTTTTGCGCCAGCATTCTTGCTTTATTTTCAGCAACTTCGAGTTGGTTGCCATTATCCAAAACAAAAATATTTTCTTTTTTAATCCCAACTTGTTCGCCCAATTTTCCAGCTTCTTTCAGCATATAATGATTACCATACACTGGTAAAAAGAAAGTTGGCTGAATTTGACGCAAGACATCTTTAATATCGTGCGCGTTACTGTGTCCGCTAGTATGAACATCTAAGATGTCGCTGTGGATGACGTTATCACACTTACGATAAAGATCATCTTTCAAGCGTTGCACAGTGCGTTCATTGCCTGGCACGATTGAAGAAGAAAAAATTACCGTGTCATTTTTCTGAACTTGAATAAAACGATGCTCATCATTGACGATGCGTGACAGCACCGCATTACCTTCGCCTTGGGCGCCGGTGCAAATCACCACCACCTTATTACGCGGATGCTTATGAATTTCGTTAACCGTAATTTGAGTATTTTTAAAATTCTTAATATACCCAAGCTCTTTGGCGATTTCAATATTCATCTTCATTGAATAGCCGTCGAGGGCAACTTTTTTACCAATCGAATCCGCGTATTCAATAATTTTTCCGATGCGCTTAATTTGAGAAGAAAAAGTTCCAATAATCACCATCCCCTGGGCGCTAGAAACTAATTCATTTAAATTCACATACATATCGCTTTCAGTTTTTTCAGAAATGCGAGTATCAGTTGCACCTAAACTTTCCAACATCAAGATGCGGGGGGCTGGGAGTTTCGAAAGATGACCATAAGTTACCCTTTCAAGATTGGCTGGATTAGTATCCATCGTCCAATCGCCAGGGTGAATCACGGTTCCATCGGGAGTTTTCACAATTACCCCGACCGCGTCCATCACAGAATGTTCCACATCAAAAAATTCAATTTCAAATTTTCCAAGTTTAATTTTATCAGCAATGGTATTAACGCGAATAGTTTTTAGTTGACTAGCAGAATTGGTTTCAAAATCATCCATCTTACGCTTAATCATCGCTAGCGTTAAATCGCGACCCACAATTGGCGGATAATTTAATTCTCGCAATAGAATTGGCGCTGCCCCGATATGGTCAAGATGACCATGGCTAAAAATTACCCCACGAATATTTTTTTCTTTCCCTTTCAGATAATTTGTATTCGGAATGATGTAATCAATCCCAGGCATATCTTCTTCTGGAAATTGCAGGCCCATGTCTAAGATAATAATATCTCCGCCGTATTCAAATAGCGTCATATTGCGACCAACTTCTTCATTACCACCCAAAGGCGTAATGCGTAAATGATCCCCGGCAGGATTACCTTGCATCATCGGTTTACGATTTGAACTAGGTTTACGCACTGGCAAACTTCGTTTTTTAGCTGCCTGCGGACGACCAGAACTGGCGTGTCTATTGTTAGTACCGGCATGGTTAGCGCCTGAACTATTTTGGCTTGAAACTTTCGGTGCCTGCTTATTTGACGCACTAACAAAGCCCAACATTGGAGCGTTGGCGTTGCCAGGATTGGCTGTTTGCGGCTGAATTCGTTGACCTTGATTAGGTCTGTTTGAATTATTACTATGCCTATTCATCGCATTACCTCTTGAGGCATTACTATTGGCAACATTGTTTGGAGTTTTTTTCTCAAAACTACCGACTGGCTTTTTTAAATCAGCCAAGATTTGACCAGTTAAACTGGTGTCATTTTTTTTAAACATAATTTTTTTACTTACAATAATACTTTTCACTAAATGTTAAAAATTAAAAAGAGTGAACAAATATTTATTATAAAAGTTTTAATTTTAAATTAATTTTGAAGTTTTAATACTTCGATACTTATACCAAATCAAATAAATCACTGTTAGTTTTAAGGAGGCTCGACCTCCCCAATGGAGGTCGAGCCTCCAACGTTTTTCTACCACTAGTTAAGTTGATTCCGTATTATTTACTGCTGGCGACAAAGACTGAAATTATTTTCTTAAAAAGAAGAAAAAAGAAAAAATATTTTAGTTCATACTGAATCAATTAAATCCCTGTCAGTTGCAATGAGGCTAAGCCTCCAACGTCTGCTACCGCGAATTTAAGTTAATTTCGTATTTGTGGGCAAAAGAGGACTTGAACCTCCAAGACATTACTGTCACTAGAACCTGAATCTAGCGCGTATACCAATTCCGCCATTTGCCCAAATCACAACTAGGGCCTCCGAGATGATTTCACAAAATGTTAAGATAAACTACCATAAAAACCCCAAAAGGGTATTTTTTGTCTATTTAAAAGCTTGTTTTGATGTTTTTTGAAGAAAAAAAGCTTTAAACAAAGTAAAATTCAAGAAGCCTAACACATTAAGGTAATTGTACACCAAGATTGAGAAACTGTCAAGCAGTTAAAAATAAGCAATTCCTTTATTCATACCGCAAAGCCTCTAAGGCGTGAATTTTTGAGGCGCGACGGGCAGGAAAAAGACCAGTTGAAATTCCAAGCACGACAATAAAAGTAACAATCGCAATAATAAAGATGTTAGGCACTAAAACAAAATCGGCAGCCGAGATCCCATAGCGCTTTGAAACTAAATTAACTATGGCGTTCAGCCCCTTAGCTACCCCATAGCCACCCAATAGTCCGATGGCACCCCCGGAAAAACTAATTAAAATCGCTTCAAAAATGAACATCTTAAAAATATCCGTGCGCTTAGCACCCAAGGCTTTTAAAATTCCAACTTCTTTCGTGCGTTGTAATAATGAAACGCTGAGTGTATTCATCATCCCCATCGCCGAAATAGACATAATTATCGTCCCAAAAACAATCAACACAATTCTCACGATTGAGAAAAAAGAATTAATATCATTAACCGTATCTACCACACTTTCAGTTACCAACCCGAGTTGTTCTACCTGAGCGCGCACCAAATCAATTTTTTCAATGTTGCCAATTAAAATCTTCCCGCGCTGACCAGCAGTGATATTATATTGAGTCTTCAGGGTCTCGAGCATTGTATAAGCATAAACAGCGTCAGTCTTTGATTGGTCGCTTATAATCCCGACAATTTTAACTTTTTTACTTGTTTGTTCAGCTGGATTTTCCGCATTTGGATCAACAATATCCTTCGTCACCACCGCCGTATATTCGACTTCCCTACCAAGCGCATCCTGGGGTTTTTCAAAGCCCAGCATCGCCGCTAACCTTGGCGTAACCACAATGCCAGCCGAAGCTGTAAAGTCGCCAGCTGAAATACCTTCAATATTCATATTCGATAAAGTTACGTAGCCAGGCGTAACTCCGTATAAAATAGCATCCGTTTGAGCTTCGCCGTTAATAAATTTCCCTCCCACATCAGCACTTACTTCAACGCTTTTTACGCCTGGAATATTTTTAATTTTCCCAATCGTTTCATTATTTAAAACGACAAAATTTTCCAAGTTTTCATTACTAACATCAATAATGTCCGTCGGATTATTTTTCGTAACGTCGCGAATAACCATTGCCTGCACGCCAAAGCCTAAAGAAATCAGAAACGTAATCACCCCAATTCCAATACTTACGCCCCCAATTGTCAAAAGCGAGCGCGTTCGATTAATCGCAATATTGCGATAGCCAATCAAAAGAACTGAGGACATGCGCATGTGCTTGACCTCTTCTTTTTTCTTAAAAAGACGGGGACTAAATTTTTGAAACAGTTGAACTATTTTCATTCTTCTAAATTCAAAATAAATTATCTTTATACCGAATTAACTAAATTAGTACTACATCGTGACGGAGCTCAGTTCCGATTCGGAGCCGAGCTCCGGCATAGTAAAATAGAAGAGCTTGAGTTAATTTGGTATTATTTACTTTTCTTAGCTTCATTACTATTTTCACTTAAGTTTAAATCATCTTTAATCGCTTGATAGCTATGTTTATTTAGCGTATCGGAAATGATTTTTCCATCCACCATCTGAATTATCCTCGTCCCAAATTTATACTGCTCTGTATTATGCGTAACCATTAAAATCGTAATCTGAAATCGCTGACTAATGTTTTGCAGTAGCTCCATTAATTGCTCACCCGCTTTTTGGTCAAGATTTCCAGTTGGCTCGTCTGCAATCAAGAATTTTGGATCCAACAGGAGCGATCTAGCTAAGGCAATGCGCTGTTGCTGACCTCCAGAAAGATCGTACGGTCGATGATTTGACCATTCACTCATGCCTACTAGCTCAATCAACTTTGCTGCGATTTTAATACCTTCGTGAAAAGTCTTGCCGGCGATTACCGCTGGAATAGCGATGTTTTCAATAACCGTTAAAGACTTTATCCAAAAAGGCTGTTGCGGAATAAAACCAATATTATCATTGCGAAAATTTGCTCGCCAATTTTTACTAAAAGCCCATTCATCCTCTCCTCCAATGTAGACCGTACCTTCGGTTGGCGCCTCCAAACCGTAAATAATATGAAGCAATGTCGATTTCCCGCAACCTGAAGGTCCAACCAGTAATACAAATTCACCTTTTTTTATTTCGAAATCAATCCCATATAAAATAGGAATTTCTCGTCCACCCACTGTGAAATTTTTTTTAATTCCACTAACTTTAATCGCAATTTCATTTTCTTTCTGAAGATCTAACATATTTTTTTTGTTTTTAATTTCCACCTAATTTTGAAATCCAACCAAATTGATTCAGGAAGGTACTGGTAATAACTTCGGTGGCATTGGCACGCGATTGATCAACAGCAATCGTCATCGCTTCAGTAGTCGTTACATTTTCAGCTTCATCAAAAGCGCTAACTTGATAACTATACACTTGCCCCGTTTCAGCTGGAATTGTAATTAAATGATAAGTATTGAAGGCATCATCCGAGGCAGTTTGCTCAAAAGATTTTGTCACAATCCCCTTTGCATAACCAATTTTTATTTTTGTTGGCTCATCCGTTTCTAATCGAATATAGACATTGGCTTGGGCACCTTTGCCTCGGCTCATTACTTTCCCAATAGCCCGATTAGTAACAATTGTCGGCGGACGTGAATCAAAGCGAGTTGTTATTTTTTGTTCAACCGGAGTTGCCTGAATATTATTTTCATCCACGCCAGAGATTTGAAGGCTATATTCAATGGCAGGCTCTAGGCCAGATATCTCAGCGCTGTGCTCAGTAACGCGGTCGTTAATTAAATAAGTGTGCGGACTATTTTCATTGGCGCCTCTAAAAAGAATGTAAGTTGAAGTCGGCACGTTTGTTTGATAAGCCACAATCACGGTTGGCAAATCAACATTCTCCTTATTTTCAATCGTCACATTTGAAACGGTTGGCTCCTCAGGCGTCGAAAATGAATACTGATCTGACTCAAAAACATTCAAATCTCCATCCAAGCAACTAATTTGAATACTATAATCCGTGGCCGGCACTAATTTATCAATTTTCTGAACATGACTTGAACCGCCAGCAGCTTCTTTAATACGCATAGTTGAACCGCTACCATAATCAAGAGTACAAGTTGCGCTAGTGTTTGTTTTCCAAGAAACGTAAGCTGTATTAAGCTGGATATCATTGACTAGCACTTCTGAAATTGTCGGTGGTGGCAAGGTTGTAAAAGTATCAATTTCGGACGTCCCAATATTTCCATCCGGATCGATATATTTAACTCGATAAAAATATTTCGTGCCAGCGTCAAGCCCCTTAACGATAACGTCGTGGTTAGTTAGGGAATCAACTTGGCCAGTGGTTTGACCTAAGGAAATTGCTTTTCCGTATTCCACAAAAGAACTGGCGACGCGATCGGTTACCCAAGCAATCTCCGCTTGAAAAGATTGCAATTTAAAAGTAGGTGTGCCTACAAGTCTCGGCGGGCTCGTATATTTTCCAGTTGGGACAAGGGATACCGTAGAAGAAGCTGCGGAATAATTACTTGTTTTATCTCTAGTTTTTATATAATAGTAGTAAAGTTTACTTTCAAGCGTGGTATCGCCAGAAGGCAACACGATTTCCCCACTATCCACATAAGCACTTCCACTCGTTTTAGCGACTTCTGTAAAATTTAGATTATCTACACTGCGATAAATTACAAAGCCATCAAAATTTGAAGTATCAATTCCCTCGGGCCTCGTCCATTTAATGGCAAGGCTATACTTAGAATTTTCGCGGTCCGAAGTATCAAAAATTTGAACCTTGCCTGGAATCGGAGGATTGGTCGTATTGGCATAGAATTTAACTGAGGCATATTGATTATAATCAATGTTTCCAGATTCATCCTCAGCCACTACGAAAAAAGTATTTTCACCTTTTTGAGTGGCAAAAGGTCCAGAGCCTACGACTTTTAATTGCGTGGCGACGGTATTATTTACCGTCGGTAACATATTGATTGAGTAGTGATAAACTAATTTTGTCTCGTCGCCACCCGCAAATGAAAGTGGCTTATCCCAAGAGAAGCCAAAACTATTCTCGGTAGCTGTTTCTGGCAACGCTGTTAAACTTTGCGGAGGTGTTGGCGCGCTTGAACTAAAATAATATTCTTGCATCAAGGGCGTTGAAACATTACCAGCCCCATCCACTGCCCTTAAGAAAAATTTGTTCTTGCCAGATTGATACGCCCCGACACGGTGATCATCATTGGGGATGACAAGTGAAACTTGAGCTGTATCCGTAAGATCAAGCCATTGATCAGGGACATCACCGTCAGTTCGATATTGAAATTTAGCAACACCAGAAAAAAGATCACTCGTGTCTGGCGACCAAAGAAAGGCAAAATTATCAGCAGCCGTATAGCCAGCCGGCGTAACTGAAATCTCAGTTGGATTTACCGGTGGCAGGCTATCAAATTTATAAATGAAAGCAGTGTAAGCAGTGGGTGGAATCATGCCCGCGTTATCTTTGGTTAAGATTTTCAAATAATAAGTCTGGCCACTAGAAAGGCTACCTGCCTGAAAAGTATTGGCGGTTTGAAAATTAATTGGCTCCCCATTGATATCAGTTCCAAAATACACATAATAGCCGGCAACCCCAGAGCCACCAACTCCATCGCTGGCCCCGCCAAGCTGACCCGCAACTGGCCATTGAAAATAGGGGGCTTGATGATTATACCAAGTCTCAGTTGTAATTGGAGTTGTTTTAGTATTATCGCTATAAGCGCTCAGCGCACTTGGGTTGGCTGGCGCCGTAATATCTTGATAATAATTTATTTCAAAGTCACTAACAGCCGGCGAGAATATTTGGTCTGAGGAGGAAAGCGTCGCCCGCACTTGAATAATCTTAGCTGGGACTGAATTAATATTAAAGACATGTTTAGTGCCAAAGATTTTTTCATTAGAAACTGGACTCCAGGCAAGCCAATCAACGCCATTAGTAGAAGTACGAGTTTCAAAAGAAACAAAAGTATTTTTAGGGGTAGTTAGCTGAGCAGTAAGATTTGCCCACTTATAAACCGCATTTAAATCCAAGGCCTGCGAAGTATAAGTACCAATTTTTTTATAACCTGTCCCATTAGTTTGGGAACTTACGATATAACTATAAAGTCCATCCGGATAAGAATTAGTTCCACTGCCAGCAATAACCCAGTTCCGGTTGCTAACATGCTCTTGGAAACCCCCAATATTAACTTGCGCGGGAATCGCTGTAACTGAATTCCAAGTTCCAACTAAGCCATCGGCGAGGCGATAACGATAATTATTTACCGTATTAGAACCTTGGGTTACATAAAGATAACCATCTCCCCCATCAACAATTCCCCCTCCCGTACTAACAGTGGCCGGCACTACTGGCAGAGTAGCCCAAGTACTAAGCCCGATACTGTAGCGATAAATTGCATTATTTCCTCCTCGCAGAGAATATATGTAACCGCCATTATAAACCATTTTTGCGCCCGTTGTTGCAGCCAGCGAGGCATTAGCTGTCAGAGCCGCCGACCAACGCGAGCCAGCTGCCGCAGTTAGATCGTAACGCCACCAGGTAGTTGTACCCGCTCCGCGAGTCAGATAAATATAGCGCGTTCCATCATAAACCATACTTGAACCAGCCCCAACTGGCAGAGGTGGTTGATCAAGGGTAAGCTCACTCCAAGTATTCGTTAAAATATTGTACTTATAAAAATAATTACTTTTCCCGCTACCTCTAGCCGTGCGCAAGGTTCCAGGGGAATAATAAATTTCATTATAATTACCCGCATACACCATGGTTGTGCCTCCATCGCTACCGCCCCAGGCGCCAACCGGAAGCTTAGCCATTTCAGTTGTGGTAGCTGTGGTCACATTGTATCTAACAAAAACATTGTCATAATTTCCACGAATCAGATAAATATTTTCGCTGGCATCCGTGACAGCTGAAGTTCCATAATAAAAAGGAAAATAAGTACTTCCCCCAGGAATTGAAGGTCCAAACAAGCCTTTCGTTGGAAGTTCCCAGGAACGTTCTGCAATATTATAACGATAGAAATTCGTCGTATTCCCACCCCTAAAGGCATAGATGAAGCCATTATGCACAATTTGAGAAGCTCCTTGGTCGAAAGTGGCTGGCGTATCAGGCAATTGCGACCAACTATTAGTTGCAATGTCGTAACGATAAAAATTGTTTTTCCAATTTCCTCTGGTGGCATAAATACTATTAGTATTACTATCAAAAGTAAGACTTCCCCCGGTATAAATACCTGTTGGAGCAGAAGCCAAGACGGTCCAAGTATTAGCAATCTCACCATGCGCCACATCAGTAGCGATTGAATATTTAGCAAAATATGGATAATAACTGCCCTGGGTCACATAAATATTATTGCGTCCGTCATAAACACTATCCGAATCATAATTAACAGTCTGACCATCGGCCGTATTTGGATTACCGAATTGAGCATTCGCTTTTGCTGTCCAATTATGCGTCACCGTATCATATTGAAATAAGGCGTCGTCACTGCCTGGCAGGCCGTAAAGATAACGTGATCCATCGGAAACAAGCGACGCCCCGATATAAAAGTTTTTTGGTGCGCTTGAAACATCTGCCGAAGAATTAAACCAACTGCCAGAAGCAATTTCATATTTCCAAAAGGTTGGAACATTCCCCCCTTGGGCGATATAAAGGAAGCCGTCTGGTCCTGCTTCGATTGAGCCACCATACCCAACTACGCCAGGGGTTGCTATGGTTGTCCAGACATCAGTTGCTAAGGTATACCGATAGAAACCATTTTGAGCACCCCCGCGAAGCACAAAGATATAATCAATCCCACCACTATTTACCTTCACAGCATCACTTCCATAATACAAGGTGCCTAAGGCATTAGTCAGCCGCGATTGATTCCAAATTCCATCGCCACCACTAGCGCTAAGTCTGAGCGAATCTGGCACGTCACTGGCTGAAACATCAGTCAATTGCCCAGCTGAAAAATCTCCTTGACTTGTTTTAGTCTCAGTCAAGGCTGGAGCGACCCCATTATAAACATAAGCAAAGGCGTCATAAGTAGCCCCAGCGATATTTCCATTATTATCCTTAGTCTTTATACGTAAATAATAAGTAGCTGCACCTAAGGCAGTATTGGCTTCATAATTTGCGGTTTCCTGAAATGATCCCTCCGTCACTGGATCGGCGCTAGCATTGCTACCAAAATAGACGTAATAACCTGCTATGCCTGCCTCCGGGCTGGATGCTCCTAAGAAATTGAAATAAGGATGTTCATAAAGATACGTTTGTCCCGAAGTCAACGTTGTCCCGCCTGAGCTTTGGGAAAAACCATTGACCGAAGTTGGATTATTAGGCGGAGTATCTGAATTATTATAAGTAATTGTATAATCACCCACCGTTGGGGTATTATCGCCACCACTTGTGGAAAGAGTGATTCGCACTTGAATATATCTTTGTGCGGGCGATGAAATAGTTGTACCACTAACAGTTTCCCAGCCCGACCAGTTACTAGCATCTGTACTGGTGCGAGTTTCATAAACCACCGTTGTGCCAGCAGGCTTAGTATCATTTGCGATAAATGAAACCCAATTGGTTACCTGCGAAACATCGATGGCCTGACTTACGTAATTACCAGTGCTGACAAAATTATTAGCCCCAGTTGTAAAGCTCCACATATCCGTCGTGGCTTGTCCCGTTAGCGCGTAAAAAGAATTGCCCCCAGCATATTCAAGCGCGGCGCCGTTGTAGGGCCCACGCCCATAAAGATACTTCTGGTTTGACGGAAGTAACCGCCAGGAATCAGTCGCGATAGTATATTCCCAGGTCTCATCTTTATAATAGCCAGCCAAAGCATAAATTTTTCCATTGGCAAAAGTCAAACTAGTTCCATAAAATTGGGCAAACGGAGTTGGGGAAAGTTTTGACCAACTATTGCCAGCGGTACTATATTTCAAAAAAGCAGTTTCACCGTCGCCAATAGTCGCGTAGAGATTAGTCCCATCCGAAACTAAGCGTCCACCCACATTAACGTTATAAGTCAGCCCACTGACTATTGCGGAAGCGCACGGCGTGGCTAGCCAATTAAGGGTAGCCACATTGGCACTGCCATAAAGATTGGGCGTACCATTTCCGCGCAACACATAAATTTTTCCATCTGAGGCGTTATAAGCAGCGCTTCCTCCGTTTGATGCAGTACCAGGAAGGGCTGTTGTTGCTACCCAAGTGTTTGTCGAAATAGTATAACGATAAAAAGTTGCCGTATTATTTCCCAGTGGATAATAAACGTAATCGCCAATAAACGTGCCAGTCGTATCAGTTGTTGGCACAACTGGAAGGCTTGTTAACGTAGCTGCCGGATCCCAAGTATTTGTGGTATTAACATAGCGATAAAAACCAGCCGTCCCTCCGCGAACTGCATAAACATACGAGCCTGCTCCAGTTATCCCATTCCAGATAAGGTCACTGCCAGTTCCCATTGTAATAGTGTGAGACTGTAAACTAAAGTGTGTCTGGTATAATCAAAAGTAACTAACTTTTAACTAAAAAGATTATGCCAAAGTATCAAGAGATTTTAGAAAGCAGTATTAAAAACTTGCGAAGTTCCATGACAGAGTTGTCACTAGAT
>CAILTR010000002.1 GCA_903837175.1 uncultured bacterium | reverse complement strand
CTAAAAAGGATTTTAGAAATAAAATTTATATTTGTAAAAAAGAAAGCAAAGAATCTGCTTATTGGATTCAACTTATTGCAAAAGCTAACCCTGATAAAGAAGATGAATGTAGAAAATTATGGAAAGAAGCACATGAGCTAACTCTTATATTTTCTAAAATAGCAGCAACAGCAAGTAAAAATGAAAATTAAGAAATTTTTTCATTAGAAATTGATTTCAAATTAAAAATTTTAAATTTCAAATTAGCTAAGCTTTCCTCCCATGAAATTTCTGGTGCACTTGCTTGAGTTGCTGGTTGGTGACGTGGGTGTAGATTTGGGTGGTGGTGATGGAGGAGTGTCCGAGCATGACTTGGACGCTACGGATGTCGGCGCCGTTGGAAAGAAGATCGGTAGCAAAGCTGTGACGAAGGGTGTGCGGATGCACGTCCTTGACTAGGCCAGCTTTGGCAGCGTAGTATTTCACAATCCTTTGAATTGAACGCGGGGTTAGGCGTTTACTTTTTTCATTGAGTTGGTCAGTGGTCGCTTTTCTGGAGACATGGATAAAGAGCGCTGGATCAAGATCAATTCTTTTCGCTAAATATTTTTCGAGAAAACCTTTGGCGCTGTCAGAAATAAAGACAATGCGGATTTTATCGCCTTTGCCTTTGACGCTAAATTCTTGACGCTCGAGATTAAGCTGCTCTCGGTTAAGATTAGTCAGTTCTGAAACTCGCAGGCCAGCTGAAAACAAAAGCTCTAAGATCGCGCGATCGCGCAGGGCTTTTAAAGCTTTTCCGTCGGCGCCAGCTAGGAGTCGGCTAATCTCATCGCCGTTTAAAAATTCAATTTCATGGCTGGGATTTTTTCCAATTTCAATTTTTTCAGCTGACATCGTTTTAATATCACGCTTGGCGAGATATTTTAGAAAACTTCGTAGGGCAATCATATGATAGTTTTGGGTAATTTTTTTCAGCTGGTCACCCTTGGAGTCAGTTAGGCGGTTAAGATAAAGTCGATATTTTCGAACAAGCTCGGGGGTAAGTTCTTCAGCCTTGGAGATTTTAGCCCAACTTAAAAAACGTTTGAGATAATGATGGTAGTTCTCAATGGTCTTTTGGCTACGATTTTTCTCGATTTCGAGATATTCAAGGAAGTCTGTTAGTAGGCTGTTGATAGCTGGCATTGATTTGGTTGGTTTATGGTTTTCTTTAAATTTTTTTCTAAGGCTAAGTTTTAAATTTTAAGTTTTAAATCAATTTTAAATGCCTAAATTTTAAAACATTAGAAATTAATTCATTTTTTCATTGATTTTAAATTTAAAATTAAAAATTTAAAATTCAGCGCGTTGGCGCTGGTTTTATTCTACTCCCTTTTCTGATTTCTAAGAAATGGCTTGGGGTAAAATGGCTTATTTGAAGCTAGAAAAGTGGTTTTGGGTAAAAATTCCTTTGACAAAAGGCAGGGGAGGTATATACTTTAAAGACGTTAAAAATTAAGACTGCAAACTATGAGTCAAGGCATTTGGATTGTTTTTCGCCTTATCTAAACTTGCATGTCAATCGAAAGGATTTTCAGCTATTAGTAAAAAAAGCTTTTTTTCTTATATAGGTGATTTGATAAAAAAATTTGATGTTGGCGAGCTTAATACTAAGCTTCACTTTAAACAACGCACGATAGCCGATTATATTAAGGAGCGTCGAACGGTAAAGTTGTTACATCTACTCCGAAATTATTCAGCTATTGCGGTGGTCGTCTCGAGTGCTTTGCTTGTGTCAGCCACTAATGTAGCTTCAGGGAAGGGAAACGGAAGTTTCCTTTTTGGGTATTGGGAAGAAAATTCTCAGTCGGCTGGGGCTGGTAGTGGAAAAATCAGTGGCCAAGTTAGTCGCAAGAGCGATTTAGCCTTAGTTCCTCTTTCAAAATCAAATAGTGCGATTGACCCAACGGCTAAAGATGAAGCCGAAAATCAAAGCACCATTAATAGTCAGGGCATTATGAGCGCCTCAGCTGCTAGTCCAATGAAGGATCCGGAAGAAGATGGAGGCGTGAAGATGTATGTCGTGGCGCAGGGCGACACCCTGGGCTCAATTGCCGCAAAAAATAAAGTTTCAATCAATACTATCTTGTGGGCTAATGATATTAGTAATATTGATTCAATCATGCCAGGAGATACTTTGTTTATTTTGCCAGTTTCTGGAATTAAATATATCGTCAAAGCTGGGGATAATATTGATTCGATTGCAACTAAATTTAAAGCGGAGAAGGAAAAAATTATTGCCTTTAACGACCTGCCGGCTAACGGCGACTTGGAAACTGGAAAAGAAATTGTTATTCCCGATGGCCAAGGCGAAGCGCCAAAACCAGCCGCTGGACAAAATCCGGCCACGGGGATTATTGAAAAAAGACAGTACGCTAACGCTAGTGGGGGTGCGCCAGAAGTTTCAACGGGCGTAATTCCGAAAGGTAAAGTTGGGAGTGGGCATGTTTTCCCCTACGGTTATTGTACTTGGTATGTTGCCCAAAAACGTTATGTGCCGTGGGGAGGTAACGCTGGAACCTGGCTTTATCATGCTAAAGCTGGCGGTTACGCGACGGGTCGCACCCCGCGAGTTGGCTCAATTATGGTAACAACCGAAAATCGTTATTACGGTCACGTGGCTTACGTTGAAAAAGTCAGTGGCGATACAATTACAGTCAGCGAAATGAACTACGTCGGCTTTGCCAAGAGGAGCACAAGAACATTGTCAGCTTCGAGCAGGGCGGTGAAGGGATTTATATACTAGCTTTTAGCTTCATTAGCTTATAGCTTTTAGGAAAATACCAAGGGAACAGGCTCTAGCTTTTAGCTTCATTAGCTTATAGCTTTTAGGAAAATACCAAGGGAACAGGCTCTAGCTTTTAGCTTCATTAGCTTATAGCTTTTAGGAAAATACCAAGGGAACAGGCTCTAGCTTTTAGCTGCGTTAGCTTATAGCTTTTAGGAAAATACTAAGGGAACAGGCTCTAGCTTTTAGCTGCGTTAGCTTATAAACCCGATGCGAAACTACCTGCCTCGACGGCAGGCGGGCGAATGAAATACGAATCTACGAAAGAAATACAATAAAAATAAAGTAGAAATAGGTTTAAGAAAAATCGCACTATATGAGGGTGCGGTTTTTTTTGTTTTTTTACGTGTCTTTGCGAGGGTGTAATGTGGCAGTTAATATAACATGAAACGTTCATAAAGTTTATAACGTTCATAACGTAAAAACTTCAGTATTAAAAACTTTATGAACTTTAAAAACTTTATGAACGTTAAGAACGTTATAACGTTATGAACTTTGCAATTTTCTCCCTCGTGCTTTTTTTGGAAAAATGTGGTATACTTTTTATATTAAGAGTTGTTCTAAAATTCGGGTGAGTTTAGTTTTCGAAGATAAAAATTACTAAGTGAAAAGGGAGTTCGTATGAACTTTAATAAAAACAAAATTACTTTACAGGGGAAAAAATGGAAGGCACTGCTATTTGCCAGTTTTTTTGTGTTGTCATTTGGACTTTTTAATAATGTTGCGCATGCGGGTAGTTGTTATTGTATGAAAAACTTAAGCATTGCAAACCCTAAAATAGATGTATCAAATATTGAGCTTTTCACTGAAATGAGTGGCAAATCAATAGAGCTTGACGCAGATTGCAATAATAAGTGTTATGCTCTAGCGGGTGAAACTTCATCGCCACGTTTTTATTATTTCACTGTTCAACCAGCAGATAGTATTAAACCAGAAAATTTTACTATTGGTTTATTTAGAATGGCAGTGCCTGAAAATGTATTTAAAGATCAGGAAAGTGCTGGTCAAAATTCACAAGACAGGCAAAGGGTTCAAGCTGCTGAAGCAGAAAAAGCATCTGGTAATATTTGCACTAACCCCCTTGACCTTGGGTGTCAATTTAAATATTTACTTTACTCGCTATTGCGATTTTTGGGTTGGATTTTAACTGGGGCTGCTACGCTTTTTGAGTGGGTAGTAAAACCTGAGAATATTTCTGGAGACACGGGGTTACTTAATAAGTCTACAGTCAAGGAGGTTTGGATTATGGTGCGCGATACGCTTAATATGGTATTTATTTTAATTTTGCTTTTCGCGGCTTTTTGTACGGTTTTTCAAGTTGACAAATGGAACTTAAAAAAAGTTTGGCTCAATATTTTAATTAATGCTCTATTAGTTAATTTCAGTTTTCCAATCGCGCGATTTTTTATTGATGTTTCTAACGTAGCGATGTATTATTTCTTAAATAATATGTTTACGGGGACTGGTCAAGGAAGTGGCTCCTCAATTATGGCAAGTTTTGGAAGTGTGTCGCAGCTTTCAGAGATTCTTATTCCTAATACTTACGCGGAGGCAGAAGTTACTTATATAATAGCAGCTATTGTTTTTACATTTATCTTTGGTATAACAATCCTTGTACTGGCAGCTCTTTTTGTAATTAGGCTTATTGCCCTGGTCATGATTGTGATGTTTTCACCGATTGGTTTTGTAGGAAATATTTTTCCAGCCATGAATAAATTTGCGAGCGATTGGTGGACTAATCTTTTTAAATATGCGTTCTTTGGCCCGGTGATGGTTTTCATGATGATGGTATCGCTTAAAATTATGGCCTCGATACCAGATAGTTTTAATCTGGCAGCTCAAAAAAATGCCCCCGCAGATATGTCAGAATGGATTGCACATACTGCTTTTTTTATGATTCCAATTTTTGTTCTCTGGATGGCAATGGGAATTGCCCAAAAGATGGGAGTTGCAGGAGCGGATAAGATTGTTGGAGCGGCAAAGAAATGGGGAGGAAAAGCTGCGATGTTTGTGTCTGGAGGTGCTCTTGCAAGAGATACATTTAAAGCTTATCAAGCTCGTCGCAAACAAGGTGACGCCGAAAAACTTTCGAATCGATTTGGGAAGTTTCTGGGCAGTAAGCAAGATCAGGGTAGGTCAGTATTTGGAGGTCGTGGCGGTAGAATTGCTAATCAACGATATCAGTCTGATGAGGCGGCTGAAGCTGCAGCTGCAGCCAAGCTTCATGATACGGCTAATATGGATGAAGGTCAGCTACGAGATTTGGCTAATACGGGAGATCGTTTTGAGCATGCGGCAGCTTTGCTAGAAATTGCTGCAAGAGGAAGGACAAATGGAACAACCGAGCTTGATCAAATTAGAAAAGAATTTGGAGCGGATAGTCAAGTATTTAAACAGGCGCAAAGTAAGGTTAAAGCTTATGACCCAGTTGCGGCTTATGCTCATCTTGATGAAACAGAAAGGAATTCAAGACTAAAGGAGCAAGTTACAAGTAATCAATTTGATGCAAAGAAATTAAAAGCTAACTCTCTTGGGAATGCTGATTTTATGGAAATAGCCATGAATGAAGGAAGCATAAGTCCTACAGAGCTTAATGAGTTAGCAAAAAAAGGCGATGCTTATTCTACGAATATTAAAAAATCTTTAACTAATGTTGTTAATAGAAGTAAAAAAGATATAAATGGTAAAACTGTTTTTGCGCATAGTAATGTTAAAGATAACAAGAATGATCGAAACATGAATCTTGCATATTCGGCGGCTACAGGTGAAATTCATGAAGGGCTTGATGAGGCTCAAAGAGCTGAAATAATTAAACGATTAGATAAAGATAGCGCTAAAAATTTAAAAGAATCAGAAATCAACGGTGGTGAGCGCGGAACTGGCTTTGTTCGAAATTTAAATTCCGGTAAATTTAAAGAAATTTTTGTTAATATGAAAAAAGAGGAAAGTCAAAAAGCTCTTATATCTGCGGTTATGAAAGCAAAGGAGCATAATCCACCTGATGAAAAGATTCAATTAAAGGCCAATCAGTTAATAGGCCAAATGAAAAAAGATCCAGATATGCGGATTATGTTTGAATCTCTAGGTGGTAAATTTGAGGAAAAGAGTAAAAAGAATAAAAATGAAAAAAAATCAGAAAAAGAAAGTGAAAGCGTTTCTTCAGCACCGAAAATAGAAATCGTTCCAGCAGGATACAGGATAAATAAATAAGGAACGGACGTTGTAGTTATCTTAAATAAAATAAAAAGATGGATGTTTTTGAAAAAATAGAAAAATTACCAGTGGATGTGAAAGAATTTTTTCATTCAAATGAGGTGCGTCTTGCTATGGAAAGGGCTTGTTTTTTGTATGATATTTCAGAGGAGGACATGGATGAACTTGCTAGCCCTATCGGAGATATTTTTCTTGAAAATGTTCAAATGGCCAAATTGCCAGAACTCATCCAACAGAAACTTGAAGTTAGTGCTGAAATTGCGCAGGGAATTTCTTTTGAATTAAATAGTAAAATATTTTATCCGTTTGCTGATTATTTTAAAGAATCGGCCGAACTCATGGAGAAATGGAATACGGCCAAGCTCTCGCCAATTATTCCCGAAGAAGAGGCTCATTCGCGGATTTTAGAAATTGAGCCTTGGATTCTTGAGCAGGAAGAAGAGGAAAGAGCGGAGGGAAAAAAACAACAGGCGGAAGTTATTAAACAACAAGCGAAAATCGATAACCTGCCTTTAGGAAAAGCTTTGGAAAAATATCCGAATCTTGGCGAGCAGGCGGTTACGCTGAATTTACTTAAAATCCAGGGGTCCTTGGCCTTAGTAAAACCTTCAATTAAAAACTGGATCAATGATTATCGCAGTGCGCTGGGATCAGGCAAACATAGCACGATTGACCGCGGAAATTATCTTTTTCATAGCGAAAATGGAAAAAGATTAACCCCAGGAGAAAGACAAAAAGTTTCCTTGACGCTGAAATCCTTAGATGAGGAAACTCCTTTAGAAATTGATGGCGACGCTCAGCAAATTATTTTTAAACTCGTAGTTGAAACTCCTCTCCAAAGTAATAATCCCTTACCCCAACAGCCAGCTATTGCGCCGAAAGTGAGCTACCAGCCAGTTTCAATCAAAGAAGCTGCACCCGAGGATGTTGCGCAAGCTAGGATTAGACAATCTTTAGATTTTTCGAAAAACTTAGCGCCGCGGAAAGAAAATGAAGAGCAAAAACTTACTTTCGAGGATTCAAACTACGCAGGGGAATTGCGAGAGCGAATTAAAAGTAGCGCAATCAAGAGCTCAGTAAAAGAAAAAAATGAGCTAGCAGGTCAGGGCGAGGGAAATTTACGTTTTTCTTCAGCTCAGGAATTGCCAGCTGAAAAAGAGTTGGCCAATCAGCAGCAAAGCGTTACCTTACCTACTCACTCGATAATGGAAAACCAACCAGAAAAAAATGCGCAAATTTGGAATTCCCCGGACTTTAAACAGCATCTTACTCAGGAAAAAAAGGCTGAGGAGTCGCTACCTGAGAAGGAGTCAACAGCTCCTGCCGTTCAGAGTCAGGCGGTAAAAATGCCGAAGGTTTATTCGCCATATATTATTGGCCCTACGCAACACTATTTCGATGGACAAGATGAAGAGCCAGCCTCAAGCCCTCAGCTAGGGCAAAATGACCCCAAGGTAAAGGGAAATATGGTGGATTTGAGTTAGAAATACAAGAAAGCTTTTCAGGCTTTAGCTTCTTAGCTGCTAAGAAAAATGCGGTTCAAGTCGGAGACGTTGAACCGACAGGAAGGATTTGAGTTAGAAATACAAGAAAGCTTTTCAGGCTTTAGCTTCTTAGCTGCTAAGAAAAATGCGGTTCAAGTCGGAGACGTTGAACCGACAGGAAGTCGGAGACGTTGAACCGACGGGAAATGTACTCCTATGTCGGTTCAGTGTCGCTGACCCACCTGTCCGCCTTTGAAGGAAATCGAAAGGGTGCTAAGAAAAATGCGGTTCAAGTCGGAGACGTTGAACCGACAGGAGATTTGCATAGATTCGCATTATTCGTATCGCTTGCTGGTTGACATTTATCTGTGAAAATGCTAGTATTTTTATGGATAGAGAGGGCTGAAATGGGTTCGCAGGAATGCGGACTTTTTATTTTAATAAAGCCTACGAATGTACAAATTTGTTACCTTGCCTACCTGCCTATCGGCAGACAAGCCGGCAGGCAGGCAAATATAAAAATGTACAAAAATGTGTAAATAATATAACTAAAATATTTTTTAAAATCGTTAGTTTTATTACTTTTGGCTAAAAGCTAAAAGCTAGGGAAGCTAATGAAGCTAAAATAATTATGGCAAAGAAAAAAGTAGAAACTGAGGAGCAAAGTCAAAGCGGGCGCTTGGGTGAGTTTGGAAGCGCAATTATGCAAATTGCTGAGGAAAAAGGAATTCGCAAGGAAATGGTGATTGAAACTATTGAAGCTGCGCTTTCAGCTGCTTATAAAAAAGATTACGGCAAAAGAGGTCAGCGGATCAGGGCTGATTTTAGCGAAGTCCTTGGTAGCGCCAAGTTTTTTCTAATGAAAGACGTGGTTGATGAAACGATTAGAGAATTCGTGGAAAATACTGAAGATGAAGCTGAAGTAGAACTGCCAGAAGAAGAAATTATTGAAGGTGAAGAAAAACTTCCTCGTTTTAACCCTGAACGGGATATTACGCTGGAAGATGCTAAGAAAATTAAGAAAGACGCAGTCTTAGGCGACATCATTGAAATTGAATTGGAGCCACACAGCGACTACGGTCGCGTCGCTGCTCAAACTGCGAAGCAAGTTATTATTCAGCGGATTCGTGAAGCTGAGCGCGATAGTATGTTTGCTGAATATAAAGAAAAAGAAGGCGAAGTTATTAGTGGGGTAATCCAAAGGATTGAAGGCCGCAATATTTACATTGATTTAGGAAAATCGGTTGGCGTGCTCTTTCCTTCCGAACAAGTCTTAGGCGAAAACCTGCGCATGGGCCAACGCGTTAAAGTTTATCTTTATAAAGTTGAATCAGATCCAAAAGGACCTGGAATTACCCTTAGTCGAACTCATCCTGAGATGGTGCGGAAACTTTTTGAATTGGAAGTTCCGGAAATTTTCGCAGGAACTGTTCAAATCAAAGCCATTGCTCGCGAAGCTGGCGCTCGCACTAAACTGGCGGTGACCTCAACTGAAGAAGGGATTGACCCAATCGGTTCTTGCGTCGGTCAAAAAGGCACGCGCGTGCAAGCGGTAATTGATGAATTGGGTGGCGAAAAAATTGACATTATTTTGTGGAATGAAAAACCAGAGAAGTTTATTGCTGCAGCCATTAGCCCAGCTAAAGTCGTAGAAGTAAAACTTGACAACGATCGTAAAGAAGCGAAAGTTTTTGTGCCAGAAGAACAACTCTCACTAGCCATTGGCAAGCAAGGTCAGAATGTTCGCCTAGCTGCGAAATTAGTTGGCTGGAAAATTGACGTAATTGGCGCAAAGGTGACAGCTCCAGTGGAAGAGGCGGCGGTTGAAGAAATAGCCGAGGAAGCTGGCGAATAATAAATGAAAAAATAAGTATGAATAAAATAGCTATTATTGGGCATAAAAATCCAGATACGGATTCAATAGTTTCGGCTATGGTCGGCGTAGAATTGTTTGCGAAGCTTTTTGGAAAAGAGGCCGTAGCTTATCGCGCAGGCGAAATAAATAACGAAACAAAGTTTGTTTTGCAAGAAGTTGGCGCTCAAGCGCCAGTGCTAATGGAAACACTGGCTGGCGATGTTAGCGTGGCCTTAGTTGATCATAATGAAGCTGGTCAAATCTGCGAGCAAATTGACAGTAGCAAAATTGATTACATTATTGACCACCATAAGTTGTCAGTGAAAACAGAAAAACCAATTTTTTGCGCAGCGCAATTTATTGGAAGCACGGCGTCTTTAATCGCGAAAATGTTTTTCGAGAAAGGCTTAGAAATTTCGCAGGTTAGCTCAAAGCTTTTACTGGCTGGAATTCTTTCAGATACGCTAAACCTGACCTCGCCAACGACAACCGAAGAAGATAGAATTTTGGTTGCTAAATTAAATGAAACCGCAAAAATTGAGATGGAGGGTTTTGTAGCGGGAATGTTTGCAGCTAAATCTAATTTAGAAGGAATTTCCGTGGGCGAGATTATTAATTCGGATTATAAGGTTTTCGAAATGGGAACTTTAAAAGTGGGAATTGGCGTTTGGGAAACTACAAGCCCAAGAAGTCTTGATGAAAAAAAAGTAGCTATTCTTGAAGAACTTATCGTTAAAAAAGAGGCTGAGAAAATGGATCGTCTGTTTTTCGCAGTAATAGACATCATTAAGCAGAATGGTCAGTTATATCTGATAGGTGAAGCTGAAAAAAAACTTGCGGAAAAAGTTTTTGGTGGAGAAATTGAAGCTGAAGTGATGAGCTTGCCTGGCGTAGTTTCCAGAAAAAAACAAATTGTCCCGCAATTGACGGAAGAGCTTAGTAAATAGATTTAATTTTAGATATTTTTTATTTTTTGTAATCAGTCATTAGCTATCAGTCATCACTAGTTAAAGATGACTACTTGCTGATGACCGATGACTAGTATTTTTTTATGATAAATTCAGAAATTAAAAAACTCCCTAATTCGCAAGTAGAAATTTCCGTGTCGGCTTCGTGGGACGAGTGGGAAAAATATCTTGAAATCGCGGCTAAGGAATATTCAAAGGAAATTAAAATTGAAGGTTTTCGTCCTGGCAAAGCCCCGAAGGATATGGTTGAGAAAAAAGTTGGCAAAGGCGCGCTTTTAGAAGCCGCGGCTCAACAAGCACTGCGCGCAACTTACGCGAAAGTTTTAACGGAAAAAAAGATTGAAGCTATTGGCGCTCCAAAAGCTGAACTGACGAAATTAGCTGAGGGCAACGCTTTAGAATATAAAATTGTAACGGATGTGCTGCCGGTCTTGACTTTAAAGCCTTGGCGAAAAGCGATGGAGAAAATTAATAAGGAGCAGCTTAAAAAAGACGCGACGGTGACAGAAAAAGAAATCGAAAAAGAGCTTGAGGATATTGCCAAAAGTCGAGTTCAGCATATTACGGTTGAGCGCGAAGCTCGCGATGGCGATAATGTCGTTTTAGATTTTACCGTTAAGCAAGGCGGCGTGCCAATTGAAAATGGGACCAGTAAAAGTCATGCGCTCATTTTGGGTCGCGGTGTTTTTATTCCTGGCTTTGAAGAAAATGTCCTTGGGATGAAAGCCGGCGAGGAAAAAGAATTTGAACTAACTTTTCCAATTGAGTATCACGCCAAGAACTTAGCTGGCAAGCCGGCTCAGTTTGAAGTAAAAATTAAGGAAGTGCAAGAACGGAAATCGCCTGAGGTTAGCGACGAGTTTGCCCGCTCCCTTGGAAAGTTTAAAGATTTAGCTGAGATGCGAAAAAATGTAGCGGAAGGAATGGCTGAGGAGAAAAAAAATGAACTCAAAGAAAAGAAACGCACGCAGTATATCGAAAGCTTAATAGAGCTAGCTGAAGTTGAGCTGCCAGAAATTTTAATTCACGAGGAACTGCATAAAATGATTGGTGAATTTGAAATGCAACTGCAAGGTATGGGAATGACTTTCGACCAATATTTAGCGCAAATTAAAAAAAGTGTGGCTGAACTTGAAAAAGAATGGGAACCGCAAGCCATCAAACGCGTGAAGGCCGCACTAGCCTTGGAAGAAGTGGTCAAGAGCGAAGAAATCAACGTGCCAGCCGAAGAAGTTGAGGCTGAAATGAATAAAACCTTGGCGCAGTATAAAAAAGTTAAAGACATTGAAAAGAATGTTGACCTTTCTAAATTGTATACCTATGTAAAGGGTACGATGCAAAATGAGAAAGCGTTGGAACTTTTTGAGAGTATTAAATAGGAAAGAATGTCTAATATCTAATGACTAATGCCTAATTAAATTTTAATGAAAAAATATTCAATTCATTAGAAATTAGAAATTAGGACTTAGAAATTTTTATGAACAATCAATATCTCATTCCAACGGTGATTGAAAAAACGAGCTATGGCGAGCGGGCTTATGATATTTATTCGCGGCTTTTAAAGGATCGAATTATCTTTTTAGGCACTGCCATTGATGATGGCGTAGCTAACGCCATTATTGCGCAGCTACTTTTTTTGGAACAGCAAAATTCCAAGGAAGATATTAAAATTTACATTAATTCTCCTGGCGGTTCAGTCAGTAGCGCGCTAGCAATTTACGATACGATGCAGTACGTCAAGCCTGACATTCAAACGATTTGCGTGGGGCTGGCTGCTT
>CAILTR010000001.1 GCA_903837175.1 uncultured bacterium | reverse complement strand
TGTTTCAACTTTCGAAAAAATTGAAACACCCACAGTATAGCATAGACCCCCATTGGTTGCATCATTTGCCTAAGCAAAGACCCTTTCGGGACAATGGGCGATTAAATTAATTACTTTGTTGGGTGATAATTTAGGATACTCAGCCAGTATTGTCAAATCGCAAACTGTGGGTATCTTTTTAGCAAAAAAAGCTCTAAAATGAGCTTTTTTTACTTCAAGACAGACTAGCAGATTATTGCAACTCCTTCAACCTTTTATGGGCGTCATAATTGCCGTAAATGGCAACTGTAAGTCCAATAATTTGAGAAGCTAAATCCAACAACTGAGCGACTTGATCCTGCGTGACATATTTATACACGCCAGTAAGCCCAAGCAAAGTAAGAACCAACCCAATCCATGTTTTGTAGCCTTGCAACATATTATTAAAAATTATTTGATTAATACTGCTGAACCACTGACACTAGATGCCAGCGCAATTCTTTTTTTGCCTCCCCAAGGATCGGCCACCCAATAACCTCCGGGTATTTTATTCATCGCCACTACCCAATGACTTTTTTTGATTTCCAACAAACAAACAGTTCTCGGATTTTTCAGCGCATCAATGCAAGATTTTTCATTGTATGTGTAATAGCGAAATTGAAATTTGAAGCACAAAACTTTTTCAATTGAACTCCAAATTATTTTTGCCTCGCCAAGTGTCGAATCCTTGGTGGTAAATTGCAGATATTTTGCCATCCATCCAGGGTTCTGAAAGCATTTGAAATAATCCGAAGCCATTGAAATACATGTGATCGTGCATCCCTTGTCTTTGATTAAAGTTTCCGTTTGGCCGATTGGTTTTGATCCCCAATGAGAATCAAGTTGTGATAGAATTTTCATATTTTTATTGATTAATTTATTAGCTTTTCTTTTTTTCTTCATACTCCAAAATTGTCAGGATTCTCGTTTGCAAATCGCTCATTCTCCTCATTTCCTGCTCAATATGTTTGATATCATTTTCTTTAATCATAAGCAGAGAATTATCAATACTCTTGAATTTGTCTCGCATTTCAGTAATGACCTCATCAATTCTGCTATGCTTCAATGAACATCCCTCTTTTAAATTTGAGATATCTCGTTCTGCTTTTTCATCAGGATCCCTGAACATGCGATAAAAACCAATTGCCATAATAAACAACTGACCAACTGAAAGTGCAATCAAAATGTATTCTTTTGTTTCCATAATCTATAATTCCAAAATCTTCAATTTAACTTCTTCAAGCTTTGCCTCTAGTTGCATCTTTTTTTCAGAGAGATCATCTATTCTTTTTTTCGCAAGTTCTATATCACCCTGAATTCTTGATATTTCGGCCTGCAACGCAAAAATAGAAAACTCAAATGTTTGCGTAGTGGTTATCTCAAATTGAATTGGCACATTCTTTTTTTCATCTAAAATTGCCACTTGTTCTTCTGTGAAATTCATACTCATGTTTTTATTATGTAATTAAGCACTAAATACGGTTGCAAATTATTATGCGATCCACCACCACCCTCACTGCCAGAATTGAAAGCTCCTACATCAAGCGTGTGATTATGGCTCACATTAACATGTGCTCCATCATACGAATTAGCCCCCGATGAAGATGAATTGCTATGATATTTTGTTCTTAAGACACCAGCACTCACAACACCGCCAACACCCTGAAGCGCAGTAGCTGATCCTGATCCATGAAAAGAAAAATCACCCTGCAAATCAGCCCATGAAGTCCATGTATTTGGCGGATCAACATTGTGATAATGACTAGGCAATTCAGATGTGCTTAGCGTGTGAATTTTTGCCCCTCCACTATTTCCTATATTTTGAAATGTTGCATCCGCCAAATCCTGACCAACTGCCACTCGACCTTTCATATTTGGAACATTGAAATGAGTACCATCAACTGATCCAAATTTTGTACCAATTATCACAAACAAATCAGCATAATCAGCTCGCAAATAACTCATTCCATCACACAGAAGCCATCCTAGTGGCGCAGTATCGCTTCCATACATTCGAATTTCTCCGCTAAAACACGCAACGGCAAAATTTTGATTTACCTTTACGCTTTCAATAATTGTTTTAGATACAAATTGATTTGGTACTCCCATGTTTTTATAATTTTGTTGCTACATATGGAAACTTTCCATAAATTATTCTTTCGCCTGTTGAAAATAAAACTATTATTTTTCCAAATAATAATTTCATCCCAGTAACCATCACATCTGTCTCGCTTCCTTCCTCATTTAATAGTTTCTTGCCAACCTCCAAATAACCTTTTCCATCAGGGCGATAAATTGTAACTGCTCTTATTTTCATTATTTTTTAAAATTAAAAATTAACTTTTCATAATATATGCCAATGTGTAAAAAGGCGGTCTATTCTCTAAATTGTTTGAGTCACTCGTTGTACCATTACTTGCTCCGCCAGTTTGCACAGCATATCCATAAGTTGCATTGAGTGTTGCGCAATAACCACCACGAGTTGCGCCCCAAGTTTGAAACCAATGATAATGATTATTGCCAGCAACATCCCTATCATTTGCACCACTATCATCAACTGTGTGAGTTTCGCCTGATACCTCATTGGAATTTCCCTGATGAACATGGTCATCATAATGATAGTGATCATAAGAATGGGTATGAGCGAGCGTGTGCGAATGAGATGATGAAGCATTGCCACCAGCCAAACCCACGGCAAATCCCGATCCAGCACCCTGAATAAATTTGCCTACAAGATTTGGCGTGCTATTGTTTCCATCGCACAAAAACCAACCAGTAGGAATATTGGCAATTTCACCACTCCAAAGAATAATCCCACCGCTTGGCATTCCTTTATTTGCATTCGCAATAGAATCAAGAAAATTCTGATTGATCTCACTTGATTTAATAATCGTTGAAGGTGAAAATGTATAAGTTATACTAGCCCAAGACATTTTTTTATTTTTTAATAGTTACTCCAGCGCATGTCTTCTTTTGCAAATCCAATTTTTCCTTTTGCTCGAGAATCTTGTCAGCTCTCTTTTTCATAAATTTATCCTCCGTACTATTTGGATCAACAATGATAAAATTTTTGAATCCTTTTGGTGCATATTGATCGCCCCCCCAATAGTCCTTATGATTTTTCAAAATATTATCAGCCGTTTCCTTCACTTTCATGCCAGCAACTAATAGTATTTTGCAATTCACACATACTCCAACCCTCATTAATGTTCCATTGCTTAGCTCGACAATATGATCACGATAATTATCAAGCAGTCTTTTTCTGCCACGAAGTTCAAGATCCATTATTTGAGTTTTACAATTTGAGCATTTTCCTAGCATATTATTGTGGTATTACTGGATTATCTGTGGTTAAGCTTTCAACTAATCTTTTATTAATCTGCTCTATTCTCTGTGCTAAGTCAGGCTGACGATTTGAAATTTCAAGCAAGACATAATCAGGAAAATAATCAATTTTTTGAATCTGCAAAAGTGTGGCTGTTTCATTCGTAATATCATAATCCCAAGCATCAATATCCCAACTAACCTCATCCCACATGTTGTAGCCCTTTTTGGTGGCATTGAATATTTTGCAAGTATCGCCAACCTTTATAGATTCAATGTTATATCCCGATTCATTGACCGCATTATTACTGTCCAAAACTTTCAGCGTAACTCTAATTTCAGGTGCGCTTAATTTGTTCAAAATATTATTCGCTATTATTGTTGCCGTGCCAGCGTCTGGAACTTTGTCATCAACAATTTTCTGAACATATCTGCCATAGGCAGAAACAGATCCAGTGTTGATAAATTTTTTATAAAAATTTGCGCCAGTAAAATAAATATAATTAACAATATTTTCAAGCCTTTTTTCCTGCTTGTAATAAGTTACATTTTTACCGATTGTAAATTTGTGCGTTGCTGTGCTGGCTTTTGGTTTAAGATAAATCAAATCATCTGCACCAACTCGCAAATACCAATCCTGAGGACAAAGATCCACAATCTTTTGCACAACCTCCTGAAATGTTGTTGTGTTAAATTCGTATTGCATCGATGTGCCAGTCAAATCAACTGCTCCTGTTGCATAATCAAGCTTCCCTCCTTGGCCTGTGAATTTATCCAAAGCATCTTTCAAAATTGCACTTGGATCCTGCAGTCGATATTTCAATTGCGTTGATCCAACTCTTGAAAATGCAATTCCCTCCATCAAATCTAATTCGGCAACCACAACTAAAGTCGAGCCAAAATTTGCGCTAATATTCAAACGATAATAACGATAAGTGTTGTAATTTTCAAAATCATATACACGCTTCTCAGCCTCTCCCCAATATGACTCATTGCTTCTCGTATCAAGAATTGTCCAGTTTGCATTATCATTAGAACCTTCAAAAGTCCACGCCTTGGGGCATTGATCCTTCCATTGCGTTCTGTCATTTGCCAATGCAACCATCGCATAACGCTGAACTTGTTTCGTATTTCCTGCACCAAAATCAATTTTTAACCAACCAGTAATACTTCCACTAGCAGTCGCCCAAATATGATTGTTGACTCCACTGGGGTCATGTGTAAGACTGGCATCAAAAACTTTCCATGCATTGTAGGCTGCCAATTCTGAAGATGCTGAAACTGTAATTGTCCCTGAGGTATAACCTGACATAATTGGCATCAAGCCATTTGAAAAACCATTGCCATAAATCAAACTATCGATACCAGTGCCTGTGCCTTCCAATAAATAACGATTGAGTTCCCACCACCAACTCACGATCGTGACTTCGATCGTTTCTTGTCTACCATCAACAATAGGTTCATATGAATCAATGAATCCTGAATAAATACACACACCATTTTGACCGCTCTCATTATCAAAAACATACAGCCTCACCCAATTGCCATATTTAACATCTCCGCCTTCTCCATAATTATCAATTTCTCTTGCCAATTTTACTTTTAATTCAGAAAAGCCAAGATTGATCGTGGAAGTAAACTGCGCATCATTAACAACATCATTCCATGTGGTCAGATAAGCGCCGTTTTTATCGTAAATTTTATAGATAAATCTTTTTGTCATAACTTAAAGCCATTTTTTGTAATAATCTATTTCAATCTTTATATTTCTCGCTGATGAATTAACTATGATTATGTAGTTATTCAGACCAACATTAAATTTTGAAAACACCCCCGTATAATCCTTTTCTGATCCATTCAATGTCACCTTTTTATTTTGAATATCAAACACCACCACATCGTTAGCCACCAAAGAATTTGTGAGTGTAATTTTGTCACCATTGCATTGAAAACTAACCTCAGTTCCTGCAGTAATTGAATTGATGGTTATTATTATTTGTGGCGTAGGATAGGCACTACCACCGATAGTGAACGACCCATTATATGGGCTAACTGTCACTGCATTTTGAATTAATACTGTTTGAGTAATATCCTCACCAACGCCACTCGGAACAAGAAAAATAACCTTGAAAGGAACGAATGACAAATGAAAATATTTCCGATCAATATCAACTTCAATAGGAGTCGCAACATATCGTCTCGTTCCACTGGCATAATCAAGATCAAGATTTTTATTAAATCTCGCCATCAATTCTTTAAATGAATCAACATTTGCTTCAAGCGCATTTTTATCATCCCCAACAATTCTGCCAGTAATAACAACCTCCTTAGGTTTATAATTGTCACCGACAATAACTCCACCACGCTCCCTAGCAAGATCATACATAAAAGTTTCACGAGGTGCTGTTTTCTCGTGATCAAGTTCCGCAAATTCATACGGATTATTATTCAAGCTGACATTGTCAAAAGCAATATTCATGTTTTTATCGTATGCCTAGTTTATTAAGCTCCTGCTCTCTCGCAATAACTCTCTGAATCTCTTTAATAAGTGAACTCCTATCGCCAATCATTGCACCTGCAAAATTAAAACTGAAAGTGTTTGAGATAGAAGATGAAAGCCCTCCATTTTTTTCAATCGATCCACTCTGAGTTGGCCTGAAAATTTCAGCTCCATGCTCACCAACCAAATACTCCTGACCAGCCATAACAGAGCCACCGACTGCTCGCTGACTTTTTGAATTTTTATTATTCTCACTATCAATACTTATAGTTGCTTTGAGTTTTATCGTGTCCAATCCTTCTTTTTTCAATTCATCTTTTAATTCTTTAAGCTTCTTTTTATATTCTTTTTTTACTTCATCCAAATGATCCTTGAGTTCAGACATTTTTGTTTGATAGTCAGCCAAGCGCTGTGCTTTTTCCTCTATATATTGCTCTTTTAAAAGCTCGATTGAATCAAGCGATGCTTTGCGTTGCTCTTCAATAATTTGAGCCTGATATTGTTGCTCGTCACTTAAGTGCTTGTCCAAAAATGCTTGAATGTCACTTATTTTTGTTTGCAAGGATGCCTTATTATTTTCATCGGTTTCATTGTTGAGTTGCTGTTCAAGATCAGCTTTTTCTTTTTGCTTTTCAATAATAGCTTTGGCAATTTCAGTTCCCAGCTCTCCTTGTTTTTCAACTTCTGTTTTATTAAAATCAGAAGTCAACTTTTTCATTTCCTCCTTTGCTGATTTGGCGGCATCGGAAAATTCTTTTTTTAAATCTTTTATTTTTTTAGTAGCTTCTTGAATTTTGCTAGCCATGCCTTGCGCAGTCTTTCCGACATAGTCTTGTGTTTGCGCAATGCCACTGCCAACTGTTTTAATATTTTCTCCGTTCATCTGCCATGCCTTATTCATTGAATCAATCGCACCATTGGTGTCGGTAGAAAAAGATCCGATATCATTTTTCATGTTTTGCATATTTTCCTGAATCGTGGCACTCGTAACTGCCACGCCATCCTTGGTCATTGCCACCATATCACTCCAAGCTCCCTGAAAATCCCCATGGATAGCCTTGTTTATCGCACCAAAAAATATCTCAAAATTCTTACCAAGATTTTGGATATTACGAATAATGTCTGCCCCAAATGCAATAACTGTGCTGACTATGCTATAAATAAACTGATAAACCACTTTGCCCACATCAATGACCATCTGCCCAAACCACTTAAGCCCAACCACAAAGGCAGGGATCCACTTCATCAAAAAATCCCTGAAATTTGTTAGTGTTTCTTTGGCTTTTTCAGTTGATAGATCAGCACCACTCAGTGCAACAGTCAAAGAGTTTACAATGGCTTTGCCGATTCCCTCTTGTGCATCTTCGATTTGATTTTGAAGCCACTTCATCCTTCCTCCAAAAGTTTCAAGGGCTGCTCTGGCTTGACCGCCAAATTCTTTTTGCAGTTCTTGCAAAATCATTTTTTGACCTTCCATTGCTTTGCCAGTTTCATATAAGTGCTTGATCATGTTTACCTGCTCATCGTTAAAACTGACTCCTGATTTTCGAAGCATCATAAGTCCTCGCTCCGGGTCTTGCATAGCTTTTGCAACCTGCATAGTTGCACCTTGCAAATCACCGCCCATCATTTGCGCCAAATCCATGATGCTTTCCGTCACTTGCGGAATAACATCTTTACCCATTTGATTGAAAGTCAAAATAAGATTCTCTGTATGCAAAATAGCCTCATCATCAAAAGTTGAAACATTTTGCAAATCACTGGAAAGTTTTGTCATTGATTCCGAAGTCATGCCCGATACACCGCCTGTTGATTTCAAAACAGCATTCATTTCAGCGATCACCTTTTCACTTTCACTAAATGCTTTGACGCTATCAATCACTCCCTTTTTTACAAAAGCATAAGCACCACCAAGCATTGCCAAATTAGGTAGTAATCCGCTGAATGATTTGTTTGAGCTTTGCGCACTTTGTGACAATCCCTGCACATCCTTGTTGAGCTTGGCAAGTTCGCCCATTGCTTTGTTTTGCGCAGTAATGATAAGTTGTAGTTCAGTTTGATTTGCCATTATTTTGAATGCTTATTTTGCAATTCTTTATATTCCTCCTCTGACGCTTTCATCATTTTCATTCTTTCGATAAACCAAGTGGGCTGATTCATATATTCCTCATAAGTCCAGCCCATAAATCTGCAAAAATATGTAACCCTTAATTTGTCGCTTAAATCTGATTCTCCGATATTGATGAGTCGCCAGTAGTCTTCGGCGTCTCGCTCACAGTTTTTTTTTCGAGTTTGATTTCACGATTAATAAAATCAACCACTTCTCGAAATTCCTCTTTTCTCAAATCTTTTAATCTTTCGCAAATATTATTTGTGTCGCCATCTAAAGAATAAACATACGCCTCAGTTAAAACATCGTAATATTCCAAAATTGCAGATGGGCTATTTGTGATATCAATTTTCACATCCTCGTCTTTTATATCTTCAGGCCTGATGTCTGAGGATATTTTTGTCTGACTTGCCCAAAATCGCTGTATGGGACGATTTTCTCTTTCAGTTAGCCACAACTTCATGACAACACTATGGCCATCAATTGAAGTGATAAATTCTCTAGTTTCTCTATTCATTTTTTTCAACTTAAATTATTAATAATTCACTTGTGTATTAGTTAGCACTGCCTCCAACATTTTTGCATCGCTCAAACTATAATGAGCTTTGAATTTTATGGTCTGAGTAACAATGTCATTATTGCCACTCTTCCGTGACCAATCCTGCAATGAAACGGATGCCAAATCTATTTTGAGCTCAGAATTTGAGGCTGTGCCAATAACTGCATCACTTTTGATATCAATTCTTATAGCCTTCAATATTCCTTCTTCAAAAACATTCTTGAAAGTTTCCAAATCTTCAAAAACAGCTTCAATATTTCCATCAACTGAAAATTCTTTGTTTGCATAATCAACTGGCTCAATTGAACCGAGCACATCATGCTCCTCAATATTTTTATTGATTGAAATTTCAATACTTTTGACATTAACAGCATCTGCCGAATCCAACCCTGCAAGATCTGATGCAATTTTCAAAGTTGCGTGCTTACTAATAAATTCATTTTCCGAAGTGTAGACAACCGCATTGGTTGAGGCCAATCCTTTCTTTGCTTTAAAAGCACAAGCAAATTCAACGAATTTACCAACAATTGCAGTGATCTTCAGAGATGAAACAACCCCAAGTGCATATTTGAGTTGCTCAAGTTCATTTTTTACCTCAAGAGTAAGTGATTGATGAGCATTCGTATTGGCCACTGAAAAAGTATGGTCGTAAACCAGCGTTTCCGATTCGTGTAATGCCGAGCTTACACTTCCAAATGATCCAAGTAAAAGCAAACCAAAAGATTTGTCCCTAACTTTTCCTGTGACCTCACCTTCCGACCATTCCTTCACAATCCTCGCATCATTTGAATCATGAATAACACCCATTGATGAATCGTTATTCACATATTGCTTTTTATTGTCCACAGTCACATCTTCTTTCGGTAGCCAAAATGAAGGCGCAACCGCAATGCCCCTGCTTGATTCTTTTCCAATACCAACTTGATATTTTCTTCCTCCAAACATATTTTTGTTGTTAATTAATTATTTAGTGGCCTTTATTTTTTTATCCAGCATTTTATCAGCTTCCTCTTTTGAGCTTGCCTCAATAGTTATTTGATAAGCTGGATAAAAATATTTATTTTTTAGATTTTTATCCTCGCTCCCACCGACCATCTTATTTTTTGATTCTTCTTGCATAAAATTATTTAAAATTAATTTGTTATATCAACACTTTTGTCAGCTTCAAGTTTCATCTCTGCATATAGCACCAAGCCTGCACCTTCTTCATAGACTCCCCACATGAGTGGCACAGCCTTGCTCATATCAGCAGATCCACCCAATGTGTCATCCTTGTCAAAATCATCCATCAACTGATCAAGCACATCACACAAAATATCAATCGCCTTACTTCGTCCCACCTTTTCAATTTCCTGATGAATCACTATGCGAAAAATATGCTTCCTGAAATTTTGCGTGCTTGTTTCATAATCGCTTTGCACTTCGCTTGGCTCAAATGTTGCAGACGGGTATCCACTGAATCCAGTTTTGTGATAATCAAACACATCGACCAAGGGTTGTCCTGCACCCTTTTTTGCATCCAATTTCTCTTTTATTTTTGATCGTATATTTGCCAATCCCATATCATTTAATCAATTCCTTTATTGTTTTATCGAGTGCCTTTTGAAATTCATCATCAGCAACAGCCTGCCCTAACGAAACTGCATTATCGAAAAATGGATTTGCCTTTGTTCCTTTTCTAGCTATTGACCTTGCCACCAAAAATGGTGGTATGCCTTTTCTGTTTGCCCATTTAGTAATTGCTTTGATCGGTGGCCAGTGAGGCTTTGTTCCTTTGGCCACGAAAATTGCATAATCCGTAGTATTTACCAATTCCCCCCTGAGCATTTGCACTGATAATCGCCAATTTGACCTTAATCTGCCCGTATCAACTGGGGCGCCCATGATTGCATATCTTTCAACCGCAATGAGTGTTTTGGTGATTGCCTCATTGAAATTCATGGCGCTCTGCATCGGATAATTCATAATGAGTTTTTGAATCTTATCCAAATTGTTGATTTTTATTTCCCACATTATGTCTTGCTTTTAACCAATAATAATTCCTTAAATGAAAGCGACCCCATGTTTTCCTGCTTTACACCTCTGACTTCAAATTCATCAGTGCCGATTATCACCTTGTCAGTCACCGCTACATCCTGACTAATATCAACAGTTAATTTGAAACCCTCCCCATACTGGATATTATTCAAACTTGATGCACGATCATCGAGTTGCCTCAAGTGACCTGCGCCATTAATATTAGTTGGAATATAATCAGACTTATTGCCGTCTTGGGTTAATCTTTTTGTTGTATAATTTGTGGTTGCAAAACTTCTCATAAATTTTCACATTGATAAACTTGAATAACTGCTTAAAATATTCTTCTGCTCGATCGTAAGTTCATTTTTCCAATCAATCTGCGCACCGCCCAATGCTTCCTTCAATTTTCCCTGCGCTTTTCTTGTTTCAAACATTTTCGCCACTAACTGAGTTGCGACCATTTCAATATCTTCAGGAATAACTAAATATCCAGCCTCATAAACTATTTCAATATTCTGAAGGCCTCTAACCAATCCACCAGCAATCACTATTTTTCCCTCAAATTTATAGACAACATAATTAATCGGATCAATCATGTACCAGTTCGGCTCTGCCTGAGTTCCAACATTGTGTCTTATGGATGTGACTGAAATTATTGGATAATTTTTCACAATCACAGTTTCACGACCATCGAAATACTCAGTTGTTGTTCCTTTTTCAATATCCCTGTCAATAAAATCAGTGATAAACCTTGAAATACCAGCGCACAAATCATCAAACAAGGCATCATTTAAAATGTCTGAAATTCCCAAATAATTTTTAACTTTTGATTTTTCAGTCAACATAAATAAATTTCTTATTTCTGCCCGATAGCAATGCAACTCACTATCAGGCAGTTTAAAACACCTATTCGCTTTCGTTTTCTTTTTCCTTTTCTTTTTTGGTCTTTTTTTCTTCAATTGGCTCAAGATATTCATCGCCGATCGCTTTGACTTCTTCTTTCGTCAAATCGTATTCTTCGCCAGCAGAAAAATCTTTATAACCAACCGAAATGTTTGCTTCGACTTTATACTTCGGCATAACTTTGCAATTAATTGATTAACTCCGCTGATGATTAGGCGGCTGCAGTTTTCAGGCATGCGAATGCTTGCCCCAGTGCAACTTTGAAACCAATACGCTCAGTGATTCTCACTGCAGACATGTTGCTTTCAAACAAATTAGTAGTTCCAATTGTTGCCTCTTCTGAAACAGCCATCGTCATTTGCTTTCTGTCGCCCAAATAAGCAAACTGCAGATTTCCAAACAAAACAAACTTCTTGCCAGCACCTGATACGCTGTCCATTTTTTCAGGCAAATACACTGGATATCCCCACACATAACCCACAATCCCTGTGCCTTTTGAAGCATCCCCAGTAATAATTGGGTTCTGGAAAGTTGAAATGTGCTGTCCGTTTTCTGTCAGTTTTTGCACAATATTCCAAACACTGCGATGCATATAGAACCCAGCACCACTAAGTGCCAACGGTTTGATTTTTGAAATCACATCTCTCAAATAATCAACAGTGATATCAGTAAAATCAGTCTTTCCTGACTCCATCGTCACAATATTGATATCCGAGTCACCAAGAACGCCAGTGAAAGGCGATCCATTACCAACTAAGCCTTGATTATCTTCCTCTCCAGCAATTGCCTCAGCAAACAATTCAGCAAGCAAGCTCACTGTGTCAACATCGGCATCCTCCAGCAACTCATTTGAAATCGGAGTCAAACCGACAAGAGTTTTAGCAAGCAATTGAACCTGCCCCAATACTGGTGCACTTACTGTTCCAGCATTAGTTTCCCCAGGCCAATAGACTGAAACTGAAGTAGTTATTTTTGGAAGATTAAGCGTGTCTCTTTTCATTGGAATAACACGGCACTGATTGCGTACGATTCCGAAAGACTCAGCAAGTCTCACAACTTCAGCTCTAAATTCTTCAGGCACCAAATATCCACCTTGGCTATCAGTACCCTCAGTCATTGATTTGCCACTGATCGCTCGAGCTGTTTCTTTGTCTCGATTAAAAACAGCCTTCATAAAGCGAGCAACTTTTTCTTTCCCTTCAAGACCCTCGACTTCTTTAGCAAAACCGAAAATCTTTTTTTCAATTTTGTTATAGCCTTTCTCTTCAAATTTTTTCTCAATTGCCTCGCCTGTCTTTTCCAAGATTGCGGGCATAGTTTTTTCAAGTGCTTGAGCAAATACCTCTCCCACTTGTTCTAAATCTTTTACTTCCAACATATATTTTTTATTTAACACTTTTTAATTTCTGATTGACTTGATTCACGATCGTATCAATCAACTGCGTTTTTTTCTGAACATCATCCAAGACTTCAGTTATTCTCGCAGATTTTATATCGTCAACTTGGTCATCTTTGACGACTAATCCTTGAAGCTCGACCAACTTCTCAGTTAGATTTTCCTGTATACTCTTAATCTCATTCGCTATTAATTTGAATCCCTCCCTCATTGCCTCTTTCAATTTGTCCTGACTTTCCTTAATTGCTAGCATGTGCTTTTCAATAGCCTCAGTTTCCTTTTCTTCTGAAATAAATTCTTCCAACGGTTCGCTCAATTTGATTCCTGATTTTTGCATAGACTTCAACACAAACGCATATTCTTTTTCAAGTCCTCGCTCTTTAACTAAGCTCAAAACTGAAAGCGCCTCAGGATTTGCCGGAACTGGCACAAAAGATAGCTCCAACAATTCGCTCTTTGTGATCTGATTCCCGTTATATTCCAAAGGTATAAACCCGATTGAAACAGCCTTCAAAATGCCCTCTTCGTAGAGCTTCCTGACCTGCTGTGCCAACGGATTAGCCTCGGCACTCGCAAACACGCCCCTGACCACAGTTTTGCCAGCCTGTCGCACTATTTCGGTAGCCTTTCCTATTGGCAAAGACCAGTAATCGTGGCCAAATAGAATGACGGGATTCTGCATGTAATTTTTAATATCAATACCCTCCTGCATCACAATCTCACCCTGCCGATCCACACTTTCACTCGAAGCAACAACCTCAAATTTTCCAGCATCTCCAACATCTTTGATGCTTGCCAAAAACTCCTTTTTTTCTGCAAGAGCTTTCATAACTTCTCCTTTTATTTTTTCGCTGAATTTTTTTAGCATAGTTTTAATTATTTTATTTATTTTAAAATTGGAAGTAATACGCATCTGCAATTTGCATGAAGCGGTGGCTCTCCGATATCCCTAAAATCAATTGCCATTCCCATAAATTCATCTCCTTCATAAAAATATGCTTCGTTTAATTCGGTAGTTTGACCATCCATTTCAGCACACGCCTCACATGTTCTTTCATCCTGCGCTGTGTACCACTCCTTACCCGAAACAACACCCGATTGATTCCATGCACTCACCATTCCTGCATTACTTGTTCTGATTGTTTCTGTTCTCGCTATCCTTTCAGCCCTGACCTCGTCTGCAAAATTAAAATATTCATTTACCTTTTCAGTTATTGCACTCATGCCAAGTCCTGCATCCCCTGCCTCACTTATAATTTTGCTCAATTCTTCATCGGTAGTTTTTGCTATGCTTTCAGCCAACTTCAAGTCATATTCGTCCAAGTTGTTGCTGATATCTGATGTAATATCAAAATTATTTTCCAGCCCAATCCTTAGCAATGCGAGCTTTCCTGATTTTTCCAAAAGCTCTCTCTGCAGTGGAGTAAGCAAATCAACTATCATTCCAACTTCTTTGTCTGCTTCAATAACTCCCTTTTTTTGAAATGATTTCTCACTTATTTTTTTTAATGTTCGCTCTCTTAATCCGTGAAAATATTTGCGGATTTCATTTTTATATTTTTCTTCAAAGGGTGACTGAACTTTTATCATTGCCTCCCATGCTTTCTCTCCGCCTACAATCCGTGCATCCTGATTTTGAAGTTTTTTTTTAACATTCAGCTGTTGCGGTATCGGACTGACTGAAGCTCTCATCTCATCTCCACCATCCAAATCAGGCAACCCCTCCTCTCTTCGGATATCATTTGTCGTGAGCCACTTGTTCCAACCTTGCGCATATTCACTGACAATTTCAGCCCTATCATCAGGAACTGGATTGTCGAATTCCAAATAATAATCAGACCCATACTCCGAAGCCAATGATGCATTAAGCGCATCCTGAATTTTTTTC